>JBQCEW010000115.1:0-6170 GCA_051959815.1 Solirubrobacterales bacterium | reverse complement strand
CCGGAAGGCTCCAGCCAGCTTGAAGGCGACGCAAATGTCGCCCAAGACGATTGCGAAGTGTCCTCGCTGCCCTGTCCCAGCGACGCCAAGCGGACGCCGGCCTGTCGGATCGACACCGCCGGCGCGATCCGTGTCTGCGATCTCTTTGACCGGCCGCTGGTGATCTCGTTCTGGTTCAGCAAGGGCGGCGGCTGCATCGAGCAGCAGGACGTGGTGCAACGCGTCTACCGGCGCTACCGTGGGCAGGTGGGTTTCCTCTCGCTGGACATCCGCGACGACCGCGACACGCTGCGCGAACTGATCCGCCAACGAGGCTGGACGATGCCGGTCGGCTTTGACCGCGACGGCGCGGTTGCTGGTCTCTACGGCGTTGGCGGCTGTCCTACCTTCGCCTATGTCTATCCAGGTGGGACGCTGCAGAGCGCCAGCATCGGCGACCTCACCGTCAACCAGTTAAGCGACCACGTCGATCGTCTGCTCGCTGCAACCGCGAGGGCGGAGAAAGGCTGAGATGGCTGGCGCCGCGGCACAGCGAATGGGCTGGGACCCGGCGCCGCGGCAGGGTTGGGTCGCTCCCCACATTGCCTCCGAGTTCCCCGGCCTCGGGGTCGCCTGGGTCGCGGTCGACGCCAAACCCGGCAGGAGCCCCGACCCGGTCCGTCGCCGCCTGCGCGACCTCTCCGACCGCACCTACGGCTCGCAGGCGATCCGCATGCGCGAACGGCCGATCCCCTGGGCGTACCGCGTCTTCTACCGCCAGATCGGGCTTGACCCCGATCGCACTCGCACCCCGATCGAGCAGCTCACCCTCGATCGCCTTCACGACGGCGGCTTCCGCAGCAACGGTCTTCCCGCTGATGCGCTCACCATCGCCATCGTCGAGACGGGGGTGGCGCTGCGAGCTTTCGATGCCGACCGGCTCGAGGGCGCGCTCTGCATCCGCGACTCCGCTCCGGGCGAGTCCCTGGTGGGGCAACCAGGCGAGATGGCGGCGGGAACCTTGACGATCGCCGACGAGCTCCGGCCGCTGGGCCTGCTCTTCGGTCCGACTGCCGAGGGCTTCGGCGTCGAGCGCGCAACGCGTCGCATCGCCGTTGCCGCCGTGCAGGTGAAGGGCGTCCCCCAGATCGCGGTGGAGGAGGCTCTGTGGATGGCCGCGGCCACGCTGGAGTCACGCTGACCTACACTTCTACGAGATGCCCGCTCTGCTGAAACGAGAGAAGTTCGACGGGCTCGAGTTTGGAGTCGACGAGCGCCAGGCGCGGTTCGAGCTGCGCCGGCAGATTTCGCGCCTGGAAGCGGAGCTCAGCGCGCTCTTCGGCGAGGCCTTCGGTCACACCGAAATTCCTCACCGAGTGGATGCGGTCACCGCAGTTCCACGCGTCCTCGACCTCGGTGAGCTGGAGGCGGTGCGAGACCGGCTGGCCGAGCGGATCGGCGAAGCGCAGAAGACGGTGGCCGAGCGATCGGCCCTGGAGGCCCACAACCGCGAGCTGCTGCGCGAAATGCTCGACGCGCCACAGGAGTTCAAGTGGGTCCGCATCTCCCGTGCCGACGTCGGCGAGCCGGGCTGCGGCGCCTGGCACTCGCAGCCGCGCCTGGGGCCGCTCGGGATGCTGATGGGCTGGTGGCGCGTCAAGGTCTCCTCCGGATGCCCGTTAGCCGGGCGGCTTGCGGCCGTTGAGCGCGAAGTCGAAGCCCTCGAAGCGAAATAAGCTCGCGCCGCGGGTTTCCACGCCTGATGAGCGACCGCCGGCGCCTTGGGGCGATGTGCCGCTGGCCGAGCTGGTGATCCTCGCCGGCATCGTCGCGCTCGCGATCGGGGTGTTCGGCGGCAACCCGACCGCGATCGGGGTGGGGGTCGCCCTGGCCGGTCTCGGGGGTCTCGAGGTGGCGATCCGCGAGCACTTCGCCGGCTACCGCTCCCACACGACCCTGCTTGCGGGAGCGGCCTTCGTCCTCGTCACCGGCCTCGTCTTCTACGTCGCCAACCAGATCCTCGCAATCGCGCTCGCCGTCGGCGCAGTTGCCTTCCTGATCTCCTTTTACCTAGCCCGCCG
Organism: Solirubrobacterales bacterium; assembly: GCA_051959815.1. GTDB lineage: Bacteria > Actinomycetota > Thermoleophilia > Solirubrobacterales > 70-9 > VAYN01. The sequence goes on along the minus strand of JBQCEW010000115.1, from coordinate 4,110 downwards.
AGCGTTTCAACGAGCTTCCGGGGGCCTCAGCTACAAGATCACCGGCTCTCGCGGCTAGCCATCCCCGCTCCTCCGGCGGGTGGCGCGGTAGGGGGGACCCCCTCCTGGCAGTTCAGGAGGGGGTGGGTCCCCTGCCGTGACAGGACCCGCCGGCCAGTGACCTATGTCCAGGCCGTAACTGCCTCGTCTAGACCGCGACCGCCTCGCGATCCACCGAACGGTTCGCGAGCTCGTTCGCAAGCATGCGGCGCTGCCGCTCGGTGAGGGTCCCAAGCTGCTTGTTCTCGTTCAGCGCCAATGGCATCAGGAACTTTCGGGCGCGGGTGCGACCCCACCGTCGCTGGCTGGTCAGCAGCTCGGCGATGGTCATGCTCTCGGTCTCCCACGGGCAACTGCGAACTACCTCGGCGGCATCAGTGTCGCCTCGCGCGATCGCGCGCTTCAGCTCGGCTCTTGCCAGCCGCACCATGTTGGCCCTCTCTAGTGCCCTCATGTGCTGCGGAGCCTCTGCTGAGGCGATGGTCGATGGTGGTGCCGTCGGGGCAGCTTCCACTGGGACTCCTCCCTTCAAGGAATCGATGAACTGGGGTTATCGGGTCCGGCCGGGCGACCAAAGCCTCCCAAGCCGTGGTCCTACCGGACCGACTTCTTTCACTGTGGCCGCTCGTCCCGCCCGGGGCTGCGCGGCGTGGAGAGCAAGCTATGCCTTTGGAGTAGTAGCCGTCAACCCGCCCTTACGATTTTGGCGTCTGACCCATTCGCTAAGAGCAACAATTTCGGACCTTTTCCCGGCCTGTCCGAATCTGGACAAGGCTGAAACTACCCCCGTCGGGGGATGTCAAGAATTTGTGACCAATGGCTAGGAGCGCGGAAGCTCGGGGAAGTCTTGGATCACCCGGGCGATCGTGCCGAGGGCTCCGTCGAGGTGCTCGCGCTCGTGCGTCGCCATCAGGCTCGTCCGCAGGAGTGCCCCGCCGGGCGGCACGGCGGGGTGGATCGCGACGTTGGTGTAGACGCCGTTGTCGAAGAGCGCCTTCCAGAGCAGCACCGCCTGCCAATCGTCACCGACGATCACCGGGACCACGGGGGTGGTGGCAATGCTGCCGTCTGGCAGCGTCCCCGGCTCGACCACCTTCAGCCCCAGGTGCCGCAGTCCCTCGCGCAGGTACTCGGCGTTCGAGAGCAGCCGCGCGAAGAGCTCGGGCCCGTCCTCGCAGATGACCCGCAGCGCCGCCAGAGCGGCGCCGACGGCGGCTGGGACCGCGCTGGCGCTGAAGACGAAGGAGCGGGACGAGATCCGCAGGTACTCGATCACGTCGGCGGGCCCAGCGATGAAGCCGCCGCAGGAGGCGAGGCTCTTGGAGAAGGTCCCCATCCGCAGGTCGACCTCGTCCTCCAGCCCGAACAGCTCGCAGGCGCCAGCGCCGCGGGCGCCGAGGACGCCGGCCCCGTGCGCCTCGTCGACCATCAGCCGCGCGCCGTAGTCCTTGCAGAGCGTGACGATCTGCGGCAGGTCGCAGACGTCGCCCTCCATCGAGAAGACGCCGTCGACGATGACGAGGACGCCGCCGCCGTCCTCGGCGGCGCGCTGGAGCATCTTCTCCAGCTTGTCCATGCGGTTGTGGCGGAAGGGGCGCAGCTTGGCGCCGGAGAGGCGGCAGCCGTCGAGGATCGAAGCGTGGTCGCCGGAGTCGCAGATCACCGTGTCGCCGGGGCCGAGGATCGTGCCGATGCAGCCGACGTTCGACTGGTAGCCGGTGGTGTAGACGATCGCGTCCTCGGCCCGCATCCACTCCGCCAGCTCCCGCTCCAGTTCCAGGTGCAGCGGCGTCGTCCCGTTCAGCAAGCGCGAGCCGGTGACGCCGGTGCCGAAGGTCTCCAGGGCCTCGCGGGCGCCCTGCTTCACCCGCTCGTCGCCGGTCAGGCCGAGGTAGTTGTTGGAGCCGAGCATGATCGTCTCCCGGCCCTCCATCTCGACGACGGGGCCGGCCTGCGAGGTCAGCAGGCGGAAGTAGGGGAGGAGGTCGTGCTCCTTGGCGGCTTCGAGCTGCTCGAGGCGGTCGTGGTTGCGCGCCTTCTCGAAGACGTCGACGGGAGCCTTGGCGGTCTCGCTCATCTCCGGAGAGTGTAGGTTGCCCGTCCTATGAATGCGGAGCATTCAGACTGAAGATGGCAGGCGTGGAGATCCGAACCGTCCGGGGCGTGCGGCCTCTGAAGCGCTTCGTCGATCTTCCCTACCGGCTGCACGCCGGGACCCCGTGGGTGCCGCCGCTGAAGCTGGAGCGGATGGCGTTCCTCAGTCGCAAGCTCAACCCCTACTTCAAGCACGGCGAGGCCGAGTACTTCCTCGCCTGGCGCGACGGCCGCGTCGTCGGCCGCATCAGCGCCCAGATCGACCATGCCTTCAACGAGTTCCACCAGAGCCGCTGGGGGATGTTCGGCTTCCTCGAGCTGGAGGACGACCAGGAGGTCATGACGGCGCTCCTCGGCGCCGCCGAGGACTGGCTGCGGGCCCGCAACTGCGAGCGGATGGTCGGGCCGATGGATTTCTCGATGAACGAGGAGAGCGGGGTCCTGATCGAGGGCCACGAGCTCGAGCCGCTGATCCGGCAGCCGTGGCAGCCGCCCTACTACCAGCGGCTCTGCGAGCAGGCCGGCCTCGGCAAGGCGATGGACCTCTACTCCTGGTTCCTCGACGTCAGCGACCGTGAGGACATGCTGCCGATCCTCTTCGAGCTCGACAAGCGCGCGAAAGAGGAGCACGGGGTGACGATCCGCAAGATGTCGCGGCGGCACCTGCGGCAGGAGATGGACCGCTTCGCCGAGATCTACAACGCCGCCTGGGCCGAGAACTGGGGCTTCGTCCCCTACTCGAAGGAGGACCTCGACGCCTACACGATGGACATGCACCTGGTGTTCTCGCGGGAATGGTTCATGGTCGCCGAAAAGGACGGCGAGACGATCGCGGTTGCGATCACGCTGCCGGACATCAACCAGGTGCTGAAAAAGATGAAGGGGCGGCTGCTGCCGCTCGGCTGGTGGTACTTCCTCCGCCGCAACCGCATCGCCGACCGGGTGCGGGTCGGGTTCCTCGGGGTGAAGCCGGAGCACCAGCACACCGGCGTCGCCGCCTCGCTCTACGTCGAGCACTTCAACACCGCCGAACGGGTGCGTCAGGACCACGGCGAGGCGGGCTGGATCCTCGAGACCAACGAAGCGATGAACCGCGGCCTCGAGGCGATGAGCGCGGAGATCGTCAAGAAGTACCGTGTTTACGAGCTATCCCTTGGCGGGGGCGACCAGCCGGCGCGCTAGAGTCGCCACGGTGGAAGAGCTGCAGCTAGACGGCGAGGTGATCGCCGAAGAAGATGCCGGACCGCGCGACGCCACCGACCCGGTTCGCCCACTTCCCACCAGCTACGAGGAGCAGTCGGGAACGTCCCTGGCCCTGCGGCCGGAGGTGCGCACTGCCGCCCTCGCCGCGGCGGGGGGAGTGCTGGCGGGCGCCGCCACCGTGGCCGCGGTGCGGGTGGTCACCGGCGCCGCCTCCAAAGTGCGGCCACAGCGCCGCCCCGCCCGCCGCCGCGAGCGCGAAAAGGTCGTTGCCAGCCGCTCCTTCCTGATCGACGTCCACCTGCTCGGCCGCTAGAGCCGATGGGGGGTCCCGTCGAGGTGGAGGTGCGGCCGCCGTCGCCTTACCGGCTGCCGCGCGGCAGCGCCGACCGCACGCTGCGGGTGCGGGGCGGGGTGGCGACCAGACTGCTCCACGTCGACGGGAGCCCGGTGCTGGTGCGGGCCTGGCAGCCGGGGCGGGGGAGGGTGCGCTTCCGTGCCGAGGCGGTCGATCCCGGCCGTGTCTCCTGCCCCCGCATCGACGCGGCGCCGGCCGGGGAAACAGCCCGCCGCGAGCAGCTCGAGCGGGCGATCGAGCGGATGCGCTGCGCGCTCTGGGTCGACGCCGACCTCTCCGACTTCTACCGGCGCTTTCGTCGCGACCCGCTGGTCGGGCCGCTGATCCGCCGCCGCCCGGACTTCCGCCCGCAGGGGCGGCCGTGGCCGTGGGAGGCGCTGGCTGCCGCCGTCGTGGGGCAGCTGATCGAGGCCGACCGG
>JBQCEW010000114.1:0-5057 GCA_051959815.1 Solirubrobacterales bacterium | reverse complement strand
TCGCGATCGGCGGCGGACCGTCGTGGTCGATCGCGACTCCCATGCCGAATTCGGTCACCATCTGCGCGCAGATCGCGTAGACGTGGTTGAGGTCCGAGGAGACACCGGAGTAGCCCTCGCCGAAGACCTCCTCCTCGGCGGCGCGGCCGCCCAGCAGCGTCACCACCTCATCGAGCAGTTCGTCGCGGGACTTCAGATAGCTGTCCTCCTGCGGCGAGTGGGCGACGAAGCCGAGCGCCGGGCCGCGGGGGACGATGCTGAGGATCTCCGGCGGGTCGAGGCCGAGCAGCTTGCGGCAGAGCGCGTGGCCGGCCTCGTGGTAGGCGACGATCCGCCGCTCCTTGGCGTTGAGCCGGCGCGCCTGCTGGGAGCCGACGGCCTGGCGCAGCAGCGCCTCGTCGAGGTCCTCGCGGGTCATGTAGCGGCGACCGGCGCGGCCGGCGATGATCGCGCCCTCGTTGAGCGCGTTGGCAAGCTGGGCGCCGGTCATCCCGGTCGTCTTGCGGGCGACGTCGCGGAGGTCGAGGTCGGGGGCGAGCGGCTTGTTCTTGGCGTGGCTGCGGAGGATCGCCTCGCGGCCCTTGCTGTCGGGTGGGGCGACGAGGACGCGGCGGTCGAAGCGGCCGGGACGCAGCAGCGCCTTGTCGAGCTTGTCGACGTGGTTGGAGGCGGCGATCACGATCACCATCCCCGGGTCCTTCTCGAAGCCGTCGAGCTCGACCAATAGCTGGTTCAGCGCCTGCTCGCGCTCGCTGGTGCCGCCATCGCCGCCCCCGCCGCTGCGAGAGCCGCCGATCGCGTCGAGCTCGTCGATGAAGATGACCGCGCGGCCGGCCTTGCGCGCCTCCTTGAATAGGCGGCGGATGCGGGCGGCGCCGCGGCCGACGAACATCTCGACGAAGCTCGAGCCCGAGGCGGCGAAGAAGTCGACGCCGGCCTGGGCGGCGACGGCGCGGGCGAGCATCGTCTTGCCGGTCCCGGGCGGGCCGTAGAGGAGGACGCCGCGCGGGGCCCGGGCGCCGAGGGCGGAGAAGCGGTCGGGGTCGCGCAGCCAGGCGGTGACGTCCATCAGCTCGTCCTTGGCGGCGTCGACGCCCTGCACCTCCTCCCAGAGGACCGGCGCGGTCCTGGACGCCTTGACCGTCTCCGGCTTCGTCGTCCCCATCATCCCCCGCATCATTTTCAGGAAGACGTAGAGCAACAGCGCCATGAAGAAGACGCCGAAAACGGGATACCAGTTGAAAAAGAATTCTTGTATTTCCCCGGCCATCAGTGCAGTGTGGAGACAAAGCCGCGATTCCTGAATCGCACATCTGTCCAAATCTGCACGTTTGGGCTAAAGGTCACCCTGTTCGGCCTCGTCGAGTCCGCGAAAAACGTTCTTCAAGAGTGGTTTTCGCGGACTCGCTATTTCTCGACCTGGGAGCCGCCGACGATCGCCTCCTCGCCGGAGTCGCCGAAGACGATCCAGGCCTTGTGGCCGCCGTCGTAGTCGGGGGCCCAGAGCTTCAGCGTCGCCGGGCGGCCCCAGACGGTCACTTGCTCCTCACCGGTCGAGTCGAGGCCGCGCCAGATCCGCACGAAGGGGTTGCGCTCCCGCTCCTCGGCGATCGTCGTCGGCTCTTTGTGGCCGGGGTGGACGGTGGTCTGGGGCGGCAACTCCAGCAGCCGCATCACCGAGGCCTTGAGGTCGGCGAAGCCGCTGGCGCCGGGGGCCATCGTGCCGCCGACCGTCCCCTTGAAGAGGACGTCGGCGGTGAAGACGTCGGTGCCGTCGACGAGGAAGGCGAGGTGGCCGGCGGCGTGGCCGGGGGTGAAGAGGGCTTCGACCTGGAGGCCGTTGGCGTCGAGGGTCTCGCCGTCGCCGAGGACGACCTCGACCTCGTCGTCGAGCTCGGCCGCGCAGGCCTCGTGGGCGACAAGCGGCGGGTTGCCGAGCTGCGCCCGCGCCTCCGCCAGGCCGGCGACGTGGTCGCCGTGCGGGTGGGTGACGAGGACGTGGGTGATCTCGATCCCGTCGCGCTCGGCGCGCTCGAGCAGCGGCCCGACCTCGTCGTTGCCGTCGATGAGGACGCCGGTGCCGCGGTCGGGGTCGGCGACCAGGTAGGCGTTCGACAGCCACATCGGGTTTTCGGTCCTCTCGACGATCACTGCTCCTCCTCGTTCGCGGGCACGGCCGCCCCGGAGGTTACGGCGCTTCCTTCCAGCAGGGTCCGCGCGACGAGCTCGGGGTTGTCCCAGGTGGGGGTATGGCCGACGCCGGGGAGGATGAGGAAGCGGGCGCCGGCGGTGCGGCGGTGCGGCTTCGGCGGTCCGAGCAGGCGGTCCTTCTCGCACCAGGCGATCGTCACCGGCACGTCCTCCGGGTAGCCGGCCGGGTCGAAGATGTGGCTGCGCATCGCCCGGTTGGCGGCGTCGTAGCCCTCGCCGTCGAGCCAGCCGAGGGCGAGCTCGTGGGCGGCGTCGGGCGGGATTCGCTCGGGGTGGGCGGCGATCGACTGGAACGCTGCCTGCCGCGTCTGCGGGAACTGCAGCGCCACCGAGAGGAAGGGGCGCGCCGCCTTCAGCCAGGGCGAGCCGCGCAGCAGCATCCGCGCGCCGCCTTTGGGTTCGCCGAGCGGGCGGCGCCAGAGGCCGGCGGGGGAGAGGGTCGTCACCGAGGCCGCCCAGCCGAAGCGCCCCATTTCCAGCGCCACCCAGCCGCCGAGCGAGTTGCCGGCGACGTGCGGGCGCTCGACCCCGTTCCGCACGCACTCCTCGTGGACGGCGCGCGCCAGGTTGGCGGCGGTCGCCTCTTCGCCCTCGGGCAGCGGCGGCGTCGTGCCGAATCCCGGCATGTCGACCGCGTGCACCTCGCGCTCGCCCTCCAGCAACGGGATCACCGGCTCCCAGATCGAGCGGGTCCCACCGAGACCGTGGAGCAGCAGCAGCCCCCGGCTCACCGCGCGCCCGGCTTCGCGAAGAGCGCCTGTACGTCGCCGATCCGCCGCTCGCGGAAGCCCGCCTCCGAGGAGCTGAGGTAGAAGTCCCAGAGGCGGCGGAAGCGCTCGTCGTAGCCGCGCGAGCGCAGCCGCTCCCAGGCGGCGAAGAAGCGCTCGCGCCAGGCCGCCAGCGTCGGCGGGTAGTGGGCGGTGATGTCGTCGGCCCAGACCTCGCGCATGCTGGTGACGCGCTCGACGCAGCCCGCGATCAGCCCCTGCGAGGGCAGGCAGCCGCCGGGGAAGACGTGCGTGTTGGCGAAGCTCTTCGCCCCCTTCTCGATCTCGTAAATGCGGTCGTCGATCGTGATCGCCTGCAGCAGCATCAGCCCGTCGTCGGTCAGCAACCGGTCGCAGCGGCGGAAGAACTCGTCGAAGTACTGCCAGCCGACCGCCTCGATCATCTCCACCGAGACGAGCCGGTCGTAGCGGCCTTCGAGGTCGCGGTAGTCCTGGAGGAGGACGGTGACCTGGCCGTCGATCCCGGCGTCGCGCACGCGCCGCCGCGCCAGCGCGTACTGCTCGCGGGAGATCGTCGTCGTGGTGACGCGGCAACCGCTGCGCCGCGCGGCGTGGATCGCCATCCCGCCCCAGCCGGTGCCGATCTCCAGCAGGTGGTTCTCCGGCCCGAGCCGGAGCCGGTCGCAGATGCGATCGAGCTTCGCCAACTGCGCCTCCTCCAGGCTCGCTGCCCGGTCGGGGAAGTAGGCGCACGAGTACATCATCCGCTCGTCGAGGAAGGCGGCAAAGAGGTCGTTGCCGAGGTCGTAATGGGCGGAGATATTGCTGCGGGCGCCGGGACGGGTGTTCTCGGGGACGAGGTGGCGGACCCGGTGCCAAAGCCCGCGCGGGCGGGCAACGGCGCCGCGGAGTCCGTCCATCTGGCGCAGTTCGCGGGCGGCGATCTGGATCAGGGAGACGAGGTCGTCGGTCTCCCAGAGACCCTCGATGTAGCCCTCGCCGAGGCCGACGCTGCCGCGCAGCGGGCCGCGCCAGGCGGCGGGGTCGTTGATCGTGACGGTGGCGTGGAGGTCGGCGTCGGGCGGGCCGAAGCTGCGCTCGCGTTCGCCTTCGACGACGTCGATGCGGCCGTTGCGGACGCGGCCGAGGACGGCGCCGACGCCGGCACGGGCGAGCGCGTCCCTCATCCCGTCGCCTCCGGGTGCGGGTAGTACTTCGCGCCCTTCAGCCGTAACCGCAGCGCCTGCGCGTAGATCTTCGCCACCACCTGCAGCGACATCGCCGGATAGCGGGCGAGGAGGCCGGCGAGCATGCGGCGTGAGAGCTCGCGCCGCCGCAGGCTGAGCGTCGCGTCGAAGCTCTTGGCCGCGTCACAAGTCCGCGGTAGACCCGAACTATTCGGGTCATGCGCGGACTCGCGCGGGCGCGACTCGATGTGGACGCTGAGGCGGGCGCCCGGTTCGCTGGCGCGGAAGGCGTAGGTCTGGTCCATGCCCATCAGCGGGGAGACGTGGAGGGTCTTCTCGAGCTCGTCTCCGAGCACCGTACCGCGGCGCTCGCCGCGCGCCAAGACGTAGGGGCGGCGCTCTCCCCAGGGGATGTTCCGCACGTCGGCCACAACTGCTTCTACCCGCTCGGCGGCGGAGTCGAAGCAGTAATAGAAGGAGACCGGGTTGAACGAGTGGCCGAAGCAGCGGAGGCCGGCGAGGAGGCGGACCGGGCCGGCCGGGCAGGCGCCGGTCGCCTCCTCGACCGCCTCGCGCGCGCACTCGGCGAGTGGGCGGCGCGGGTCGCCCATGAAGTCCTCGCGGCGGAGGCGGGCGAGGGCGGGGCGGCGGGCGGAGAAGAACGGATAGGGATCGAGCACCTCCGGCAGCTCCTCCAGGTCCAGGTACATGAGGAAGAGCCGGTAGCGGAACTCGTGCTCGACCGGCTCGAAGCGCCGGTGCCGCACCCAGCCCTCATACGCGGCCGATGCGGGACGGGGCGCGGGGGGGGGGGGGGGGGGGGCCCCCCGCCGGGGGGGGGCCCCCCCCCCCCCCCCCCCCCCCCCGGCCCCCCACAAACCAAAAAAAAAGCGAGGGGGGGGGGGTTTTTTTTTTTTTTTTTGGCGCCCCC
>JBQCEW010000113.1:0-10574 GCA_051959815.1 Solirubrobacterales bacterium | reverse complement strand
GCCCCCATCTCCGTCAGCGTGTCGCGCAGGTAGGGGCCCTGGTAGCGGCCGTGCTCCCAGGCGCGGCCGGCGGCCTGGCCGAGGTAAGCGGCGCCGCCGTTGCGCAGGGCGCGGACGGTGAGGGCACGACGGCGCGCCACGCTCTCCTCGTCGCCCTCGAAGCCGGCGATAACCAGGGCGCCGCGGCGGCGGCCGCGCAGGCCGAGGTAGCGGTCGAAGAGGCTGCCGCTGAGCCCGCGCGGCCCGGAGAGCGCGAGCGTGCCCTCCGTCTCCTCCTCGTCGGAGACGCGGATGATCTCCGGCAGGCCCGGCCCTTGCGCCAGCGCCCGCACGATCTTCGCCCCCGCCTCGAAGCTCTCCGCCATCCACGCCTCGTAGCGGCGCACCGCCGGCGCCGGGCGCACGCGCACAGTCACATCGGGAATCACGCCAAGCACGCCCTCGGAACCAATCACGAGCTCCCGCAGGGCCGGGCCGGCGGCGGTGTGCGGCGTCTCCAGCGTCTCCATCTCCCCCGCCGGCGCCAGCAGCCGCACCGAGCTGACCAGCGCGTCGAAGCGCCCGTAGCCGCTGGAGGCCTGGCCGGCCGAGCGCGTCGCGGCGAAGCCGCCGACGGTCGCGTACTCGAAGGACTGTGGGAAGTGGCCGAGAGTGAGGCCGAAACGCCCCAGCGCCGCCTCCGCCTCGGGCCCGCGCAACCCCGCACCGAGGCGCGCCGTCAGCGAGCGCTGGTCCACCTCCACGTCGCGCAGCGCGCCAAGGTCGAGGCTAATCAGACGCGAGTGTGCCCCGCGCAGTGGCTCCACCCCGCCGACGACGCTGGTGCCGCCGCCGAAGGGGACGATCGCAACTCCCTCTGAGGCGCAGATCTCGATGACCCCGCGCAACGCCTCCGTGTCCCGCGGCATCACGACGGCGTCGGGAGCCGCCTCCAGCACCCCGTTTCGCAGCCGCGCCAGGTCGGCGTAGCCACGCCCGGTCGCGTGCCGCAGCCGGTCCTCGTCGTCCGCGAAGACGTTCTCCTCTCCCACAGCCTCGACCAGCCCCCGCGGCAACGCCTCCGCCGCCGGGACCACAAACTCGCCGAGATCCCGCGCCAGCGGCCAAGCCTCCAGCTCCCCGATCCGCTCCCGCAAAACCCCCAACGCCTCCCCGTCCAGCGTCGGCGCCACCGAGGGGTTCCCCCACCCCCACCACTTCGCATCCCTCCTCGGCAACTGCATCAGATTCCCCACCTCCCAGGGAGGAAATCTGATGCAGTTCGGGAGGGGTAGCGGTCGGCGGTCACGTCAGCGCTCTTTCGAGGCCGTCTAGCGCTTCGTCGAGGATGTCGGCGCGGGCGCGGCGCATCAGGGGAGAGCCGAGCTTGGACATGCCTTTCAGCGTCTGCTCCTCGGTGAGGCTGACCTCGGTGCCGCCGTCGCGCTCGCGCAGGCCGACCTCGACCCGTAGGGATTTCAGGTGCCGCTCGAACGGGGTCCCCTCAAGCTCCTGCTCCCAGACGTAGCGCTCGCGCTCTGCCGAGCTGACGCAGCGGAAGTCGGCGCGGACTCCGCGTCCCTCGGACGTCTGCAGCACCTTCGTCCACTGCGTCCGCCTGCCGCCGTCCTTGCGGTCGACGTTCTCTACCCGGCTCGTCCGCGGCCACCAGCGGGGCAGGCTGTAGGGGTCGGAGACGAGCTTCCAGACGTCGCCGATCGGCGCCTCCAGCGTGCGCGTGCGCGTGACGCGGGCCACGGAGGCCGTCTACTCGCCGGCGAGCCGGCGCAGATCCCGGACGAGCAACAGGTGCTTCAGGTGACTCACGGTCGCCGCCAGGCTCTCCAGGCTCTGCAGCGCCTCTTTGCGCCGCTCCGGGTTGCGCGAGCGCAGCGAGGGCCCGAGCAGCGCTTCCAGCAGGTTCGCCTCGCGATCGGCCGAGGAGCGGAAGACGCGCAGGTTCCGCGCTCCTACGCCCACGCGCGAGAGCTCGTTGGCGGCGCGGACGATCTCGCGGTCGGTCTCGTCGTAGACCGTTTTCCCCTCGCGTTTCTCCGGCTGCACGATCCCGAAGTTCTCGAGCTCCTTGATCAGCTCCTCGCGGGCACCGGTCTCCTCGACGATCTCTTCCAGCGTCAGGTAGGCGCGCGAGGTGTCGACGAGGATCGCCCGCCGCACCGCCCCGGTCGCTGGTTTGCGCTCGCCGTCGCCGCCCAGCACGAGGTCGCCGCCGGAGGCGAGCTCCTGGCGGATCACCCGCAGCGGCAGGAACTCGTCGCGCTGCAGGCGCAAGATCGTCCGCAGCCGTTCGACGTCGGCCTGGCTGTAGAGGCGATAGCCGCCGGAGGTCCGGCGCGGGCTCAGCAGCTTCTGGTCCTCCAGGTAGCGGATCTTCGAGATCGAGACGTCGTCGAATTCGCTCTGGAGGATTTTGCAGACGGCGCCGATCGTCAGCGCCTTGCGCGGCCGGCTCGGCGATTCGGCCGCCCGTCCCGTCTGTTCGGACACGGCCATCAGCGCTCCAGGTAGCTCAGCTTGTACTTGCCGACCTGGATCTCGTCGCCGTCGGAGAGCCGGTGGGACTCGATCCGGCGCCGGTTCACGTAGGTGCCGTTGAGGGACCCGAGGTCGTCGATGTAGAGGCCGTCGCGGCGGCGCACCAGCAGTGCGTGGTTGCGGGAGACGGTGACGTCGTCGAGGAAGACGCCGGCGTCGGGGCTGCGGCCGATGCTGACCCGCTCCTCGGAGACGCTGAAGCTCTCCCCCGCGCGGCCACCGCCGCTGCGGATGACCAACGCCGCGCCGCTTTCCTCGACCACCTCGTCGATGTCGACCGGCAGCATCTCGCCGGTCTCGTCGACCCGGTAGGTCATAGTCGTCGGTTCCTCGCCGGGCTCTTTCGCGCCCAGGAAGGCACCGCACTTCTGGCAGTAGTTCGCGCCCTCGGGGTTCGCGAAACCGCACTCGGGACAGTGAATCGCCATGGCCCCTCCCGCTCAGGCGGCGGAGTCGTCCTCCGGCAGCGGCTGGGTTTTGCCGGCGAGGATCTGGGTCAGTTGCTCGACGTCGTCGCCGGAGATCACCGACTCGCCCGCCTCGCGTTTGTGGCGCAGGCGGTTGACCAGCTCGGCGCGCAGGATGTCGATTTTCCCGTGCAGCACGCGCCGCTTGTAGGAGATTTCGTTCTCCTCCGCCGTCAGGTTGTCGATCATGTCCTTCAGCTCCTTGTCGCTGAGGGATCCGAGATCGGGAAAGGTCTCCTCCATCGTGCTCCTAACTCGAGGAGGCGGGGCCTCCGTTTGCGCGGGAGCCGATGATAGCTGCCCACCTGCGCAAGGTTCAACCGCAGGTTCAGGGTTGGGCTGGATCTGAAGCTCAGCTTGCAGGACGAGCGCGGACCGCGCGGATGCCGGCGCGGGCGTAGAGCACGGTGGCGAGGATCGCCATCGCCAGCCCCCAGAGGACCAGCGCCGTTGCGACCCAGCCGGGCGCCAGCAGCGCCAGCCAGATCCCGCCCATGAGCGGGAAGACCGAGATCCGGCCGGGCCAGTTGACCTCGATGTCGACGCCGTGGCGGAGGCCGTACTCGGCGAGGATCAGCATCGAGAGCTCGCGCAGGGCGAGCAGCGCCAGTGCCCAGCGCGGCAGCAGCTCGAAGCTCCAGCAGACGACGGCGCCGGCGAGGATCGTGAGGCGGTCGACGAGCGGGTCGAGCAGCGCCCCCATGCGGCTGTACTGGCCGGTGATGCGGGCGAGGATGCCGTCCAGGTAATCGCCGGCAGCGACCGCCCAGAAGACCATCGCCGAGGCAACCGAGGTGCCGTCATCGGTGTTGTAAGCGAGGACGAGGAAGACCGGCAGCGCCGCGAGGCGGAGGTAGCCGACCGCGTTCGGGATCGTCCAGGGGTGGAGCGGTTCACCCTTGCGCGTTATCGGCGGCGGCGGCGCGCTGCGGTCCAGTCCGAAAAGGCGGCGCACGCGGCCGCGACCGAAGGGGTCCCGCTCAGTCATCGAGGAGCGCCAGCGCCTGGGCGGCGGCGTCCTCCAGCGGCAGCTTGTGCTCAGCGCCGCTGGCGCGCTCGCTGGCCTCGACGACGCCTTCGGCGAGGCCGCGGCGGCCGACGACGATCCGCAGCGGGCAGCCGATCAGCTCGGCGTCGGTCAGCTTCTCCCCCGGTCCGGCGTCGCGGTCGTCGTAGAGGACCTCGGCGCCGGCGGCCTGCAGATCTTCGTAGAGCTTGTCGGCGTCCTCGCGCTCCGGCTCACCTGCCTTCGCCAGCGAGACGAGGTGGATCTGCCAGGGCGCGATCGCCTTCGGCCAGACGATCCCGCGCTCGTCGGCGCCCTGCTCGATCGCCGCGGCGATGATCCGCGCCGGCCCGATCCCGTAACAGCCCATGACGATCGGCTTCTCGATGCCGTCCTCGTCGAGGTAGGTGGCTCCAAGCGGCTCCGAGTACCGCGTGCCGAGCTTGAAGATGTTGCCGACCTCGATCGCCGCCTCGACCTCGATCTGGCCACCGTCGGGGGCGATGTCGCCGGCCTCCACGGTGCGCACGTCCATCTCGTAGGCCTCGAAGTCGCGCGCGGGGTCGACGCCGCGAAGGTGGGTGTCCGCCTTGTTGGCGCCGGTGACGTAGGAGTTGCCGGTGAGCGCCGCGTCCTTGATGATCGGCAGCCCGCTGCCGACCGGGCCGAGGTAGCCGACCGGGCCGAGCTGCTCCTCGATCTCCTCCGTACTCGCCTGGCGAAAGTCGGTTTTCATCCCGTTTCGCAGCTTGATCTCGTTCAGCCGGTGATCGCCGCGCAGGAGAACGAGGACCATCCCCCGCCCCTCGACGATGATCGGCAGAGTCTTGATGAAGGCCCCGTGCGGCAGTCCCAGGTGGCCCGCCACCTCCTCGACCTTGGTCAGGCCGGGGGTGTCGACCTCCTCCGGCGCGTCCAGCGGCGCCGGCAGCTCGGCCGGCTGCGGCTCGGCCGAGGCGACCTCGACGTTGGCGGCGTAGCCGGAGGCCAGCGCCACCTCGTTCTCGCCGGCCGGGCAGGGCGCCATGTACTCGTCGGCGCCGGAGCCGCCCATCATCCCGACGTCGGACTCGACCCGGTACCAGCGCAGCCCGCAGCGGTCGAGGATGCGCTCGTAGGCCTGTGCCTGCAACTCGTAGGAGCGCGCCAGCCCCTCCTCGTCGCGGTCGAAGGAGTAGGCGTCCTTCATCGTGAACTCGCGCGTGCGCAGGACGCCGGCGCGCGGCCGCGGCTCGTCGCGCTCCTTCGTCTGGATGTGGAAGAGCATCAGTGGCAGGTCGCGGTAGGAGCGCACGTCCCGCGCCACGTGGGTAGTGACCGCCTCCTCATGGGTCATCGCCAGCACCATCGGCGCCCCCTTGCGGTCCTCGAGCTTGAACAGCTCCTCGATCGCATATCGCCCCGTCTTCTCCCAAGGCTCCGCCGGCATCAACACCGGCATCAGCATCTCCTGACAGCCGATCGCCTCCATCTCCTCGCGAATGATCTGCTCGACCTTCCGCTCCACCCGCCATCCCGCCGGCAGATAACTCCACAACCCCGCCCCCAACTGCCGAATCAACCCCGCCCGCACCATCAACTTGTGCGAAATCGCCTCCGCCTCGGCAGGCGGGTCCTTAAGAGTCGGCAAGAAGGTCTGAGAGAGGCGACTCATCCCGCGAAACCTATCCGCCCACGCAAGCCACTGTCCCGTCACGCTCTCGCGCGCCAATTGACCCAAACCGCGCACCACACGCGCGACCTTTCCGGGCAGCCTCAGCGGCATGCCCCGCGAGTCTGCCTCAGACCTTGTAGAGCAAGGAACTTCACAGACTCGTGGAGATGACCGGTCGCTATCCGAGTTGGCGCGTCGGCAGCACGGGGTGACTAGCCGGCGGCAGCTGCTCGATCGAGGGTGGACGAAGGAAGAAATCGACTGGCGGATCCGAGCGGGGCGTCTGCATCGACTGCACGCAGGTGTCTACGCGGTCGGCCACCGGCTAGTCCCAAAGGAGGGATGGTGGATGGCTGCCGTACTCGCCTCTGGACCCGATGCGCTCTTGAGCCACCAAACCGCTGCGGCACTCTGGGGCATCCGTGGCTACTCGGGAGAAGCGATCCACGTGATCGTCCCGCACAAGAGCACCTCCACGAAGCGGATCCGCAGGCACTTCTCTTACGTGCCACCCGACGAGCGCGAAGTGAAGGAGGGGATCCCGGCGACCTCAGTCCACCGAACGATCTTCGACCTGGCGGTGACCGAGGACATAGACGCTGTGGTCTCGATGCTGCGGGAGGCCGAATACCTGAACCTCTGGGATCGGCTGTCGCTTTGGGACCTCCTAGAGCGCTATCCGGCCAGACGAGGCTCCCGGAAGGTCCGCTTCGCCCTGCAGCGCTTAAAGGAGGAGCCTCCCGGGCGCAAGCGGAGCAAGCTTGAGGACCGCTTCGCGCCGTTCCTGCGCCGGCATCGCCTGCCCCTACCCTGCTTTAACGACTGGATCCTCCTCGGCGCCAAGCGCTACCGGGTCGATTGCCATTGGCCGGGCACCAACCAGATCGTGGAGCTCGACGGGTGGGAGGGTCACAAGAGCAAAAGCGCCTTCCGCGAGGACCGCGCTCGCGACCGGGCGCTTCGAGTTGCCGGCTACTCCGTCATTCACCTCACGTGGAACCAATTCGATGACGAACCGGAGGCAGTTGCCTCTGACCTTCGGGTGCTGCTGGGAGATAAATAAAGAGAGAAAAGAAAATTGCTTATGCCCGCGTAAACCGCCGCCCCGCCGTGGGCGAGGCGTCCTCGTCGAGGAGGACGCGGTCGGACTCGCCGCGCTGGGCGGCTTCGTGCTCCATCTGGGCGATCTTCTCGGGGGTTAGGTCGCCGGCGTTTTCGCGCTCGATGTTGGCTACCCACTCGGCGCCCTCGCGGGACTCGGCCTCGTCGAACTCGACCTGGCCGCCGCGGTCAAGGGACTTGTCGATCTCCTCGAAGAGGGTGTCGACGAGGGTTGCCTGGGGGACCTTCCGCAGCGGTTTGCCGCCGGCGAAGATCAGGCCCTCGTTCTTGGCGCCGGCGATGCCGAAGTCGGCGTGGCTCGCCTCGCCGATGCCGTTGACGGCACAGCCGAGCACAGCCACCTCGATCGCCTCCTCGTAGGCTTCGAGGCGCTGCTCGATTTCCGCCACGACCGAGTCCATGTCGAACTGCAGGCGGCCGCAGGTCGGGCAGGCGATCAGCACCGGGCCGCGCTCGCGAAGCTGCAGCGCCTTGAGGATCTCCCAGGCGACTTTGACCTCCTCCTCGGCGTGGAAGGTCGAGAGGCTGATCCGGATCGTGTCCCCCACGCCGTCGGCGAGCAGCGTCCCCAGGCCGACCGCCGATTTCAGCGAGCCGCTCCATTTCGTCCCCGCCTCGGTGATCCCCAGGTGCAGCGGATACGGGATCCTCTCCGCGAGCAGGCGGTTGGCGGCGATCGTGTTCGGCACGTTGGTCGACTTGATCGAGACCTTGAAGTTCTCGAAGTCGAGCCCCTCCATCATTTCGACGAACTCGACCGCGGCGGCGACCAGCGCCTCGACCGGCGCTTCACTCTCGAGCGCGTGCAGGTGTTTGGGCAGCGAGCCGGAGTTGACGCCGATCCGCATCGGCACGCCCGCGGCGGTCGCCTTCGCCGCCACCTCGGCGACTTTCTCGCGGCCGCCGATGTTGCCCGGGTTGAGGCGGATGCAGTGGGCGCCGGCGTCGATAGCTTTCAGCGCCAGCGTGTGGTTGAAGTGGATGTCGGCGATGACCGGGATCGGCGATTCGCGCACGATCGTCTTCAGCGCCTCCGCGTCCTGCTCGCGCGGCACCGCGCAGCGCACCAGGTCGGCGCCCGCGTCGGCGACCTTGCGGATCTGCTCCATGGTCGCCGCCACGTTGGCGGTCTCGGTCTTCGTCATCGTCTGCACGGCGACCGGAGCGCCGCCGCCGATCGGCACGTTGCCGACCCAAATCTGCCGTTTAGAACTCATTTGGAAACTCCGCGTGTGCGGCTGACGAGCGCCGGACCGAGCGGGACAAGGACGCAGGGAGGCACGAATGACAGCGCCATTCGGCCGACCGAGGACGCCGTACCGCGAAGTGTCCGCCGCCGTCAGGCGTGCGCGAGGGGTTTTCGAATGGGTTCTCTAAAGCCATATTCGAAGCCTACTGAGAGCAACCGGCGGGCCGGCTGAACCTAAACCGCCCGGGCGTCGTATCCCGAGCCAGGATGAGGAGGGCGATCGCCTTATCGCTGCTTGCGAGCCTCGTCGTGGCGCTGACCGCCGCGCCGGCGGCGCAGGCGACCTTCCACCTGATCAAAGTTCGCGAGGTCTACCCGGGGAGCGCCGACGACAGCTACGTCGAGCTGCAGATGTACGCGGAAGGGGAGAACCACCTCACCGGGCATTCGATGACCGTTTACAACTCCAGCGGCGCCCTCGTCCACACCTCGACCTTTCCGGCCCCCGTCACTAACGGCAAAAACCAGGCCACGGTTCTGATCGGCGACAGCGGGGTGGAAGCGAAATTCGGGGTGGCACCGGACCTGGTCGATTCCGAACTGGCGATTCCCGCGGCGGGCGGCGCCGCTTGCTGGAACGCGGGCGGCGCACCCGCCGACTGCGTCGCCTGGGGCAACTTCAGCGGCGGCACCGCCCTGCAGGCCGCAACCGGGACCACCGTCGGCTCCCCCGCCTCCCCCGCCGGGATCACGAGCGGCAAGGCGATCCGCCGCACGATCGAACCCAACTGCCCGACCCTGCTCGAGGCTGGCGACGACAGCAACGACAGCGCCATCGACTTCTCCGAGGTGACGCCGGCCCCGCGCGACAACGCCTCGCCGATCACCGAGAAAACCTGCGACACGACCCCGCCGACGACGATCATCGACAGCCACCCGGCCAACCCCAGCCCGGGCGCCAGCGCGACCTTCACCTTCCACGCCAACGAGGCGGGCTCGACCTTCGAATGCAGCCTCAGCCTGGGAGCGAGCCCGCCCGCCTTCTCCCCCTGTATCTCCGGCCAGACCTACACCGGCCTCGCCGACGGCGAATACACCTTCGAGGTGCGGGCGACCGATCCGGCCGAAAACCAGCAACCCGTGCCGACCAAATTCACCTGGACGGTCGACAACTCCGTGACCGACACGACCCCGCCGGAGACGAAGCTCGACAGCTTCCCGCCCGATCCCAGCCTCAGCGCCACGGTCTCCTTCACCTTCGAGTCGAACGAGCCAGGATCGAGCTTCCAGTGCTCGCTCGACGGCGCAGTCTTCGCTCCCTGCGCCGCCTCCGGCGTCACCTACTCGGGGTTGGCGAACGGTCCGCACGCCTTCCAGGTGCGGGCAGTCGACCCCAGCGCCAACGTCGATCCCACCCCCGCCGGGTACAGCTTCAGCGTTCTCGCTGCCACGCCGCTCCCAATCGGACCGCCGCAGGCAGGAGGGCCGCCGAAGCTGCTCCTGACGAAGAAGGCGCCGACGAAGACCAGCGACCGCACCCCGACCTTCCGCTTCCGCAGCGAACCCGCGGGGGCCACCTTCCAGTGCTCGCTCGACGGCGGACCCTTCCGGGCCTGCCGCTCCCCCTTCACGCCGAAGCCGCTGGCGTTCGGCTCGCACACCTTGCAGGTGCGTACGGTGGGGCTCGTCCCGGCGCCGAAACCCCTGCGCGTCCACTTCAAAATCGTGAGGAAGGGCTGAGATGCGAACCCGCCGCGCCCTCGGTCTGGTCGCCACGGCAGTTGCAGCTCTGGCCGCCACCGCCGCTCCGGCTGCCGCCACCTTCCACCTGATGCAGATCCGCGAGGTCTACCCCGGCACGCTCGCCGCTCCGGAAGCCGAATACGTCGAGCTGCAGATGTGGGCCCCCGATCAGAACCTGGTCGCGGGGCATGTCCTCCGCAGCTATGACGCCAGCGGCGGCGTCACCGGCACGAGCACCTTTGCCCACGATGTCGCCGGGGAAGCGAACCAAAGCACCCTGCTGCTGGCGACGCCGCAGGCCGAAGCCCAGTTCGGGGTGGCCGCAGACGCCCTGCTTGCGCCCGGCTCACTCTCACCGACCGGCGGCGCCGTCTGCTGGGAAGCAATCGACTGCGTCGCCTGGGGCAACTTCAGCGGCACCCTGCCGAGCCCCGCCGGGTCGCCGGCGGCTGCTAGTGGCATTCCGGACGGGATGGCCCTCCGCCGCTCGATCTCCCGCGGCTGCGCGACGCTTCTCGACCCGCCCGACGACAACGACAACAGCGCCGCCGACTTCGCCGTCGTCTTCCCCCTGCCACGCCCGAACTCGGTAATGCCAACGGAGCAGCCTTGTGCTCCCGGCGGGGCAGGCGGCGGTCCGGGCGGCGGCGTCAATCCCCCCGAAGCGGCGGGAGCCCCAAGCACGACCCTGCGCCACAAGCCGCCGCGCCGGACCCGTGACCGCACCCCAACCTTCCGCTTCGCCTCCAGCGACGACGGAGCCTGTTTCTAATGCAAGCTCGACGGCAAGCCCTACCGCCACTGCCGCTCGCCCTACCCCGCCAAGCCGCTGGCCCGCGGCCGTCACCGCTTCCTCGT
>JBQCEW010000112.1:0-4276 GCA_051959815.1 Solirubrobacterales bacterium | reverse complement strand
CGACGACGGAGCGGGGGTCGGGGAGGTCGGCGTGGTTCTCCCGCGCCGTCCGCCCGCCCGCCGGGTGCCGCCGCTCGACCGCGTCCGGGCGCGCCGCGTCCTCGGTCAGCGCCCGCCGCGCAAGCAGCTCCACCAGGTCGTCTCGCTCCCCCTCGGGCACGCGGGGATCTTGTCAGTCGCCGAGCTGCTTGGCGAGCCGGCGCATCGCCTTGGCGTTGACCCGCCTGGCGAAGGTACGGGTGAGCGGCGGGATCAGGCGCTCGCTGCGCGGCAGCGCCTCGAAGGCGAGCTCGAACTCGATCCGAGTGCCGCCATCCGGCGCTTGCTCGAGCCGGTAAGTGCCCCGGGTCTTGCGCTTGCCGCCCGACGAGACGCCCCGCTCGACGATCCGGTGCGGCGGATCGCTCTCGGTCACCTCGAACTCGAAGTGGTCCTGGGAGCCGGGCGCGTCGACCCGTGCTCGCGCTTTCGCCCCCATCCCCCGCTTCGGCCCCGAGAACTTCCAGTCGACCAGGTAGTGGTCGAGAAACCGCTCGTGGTTGGCGAGGGCGTCGAGGAACTCGAAGACTTCGCTGGGCGGCTTGGTGACGGTGGCTTCGACCGTGACCGGCTTCATCCGGCCAGATCCTAGAGTGCGGTTAGCCGCGGATCGCCTTGCCGACGATGTTCTTGACCCGGGTGCGATCGCGCTGGGTGAGGTTGCCGGGCCGTCCCTTCGACTTCTTCAGCAGGTTCCAGAACTCGGTTTGCTCGCGCTCGGTCAGGTTCCCCTCGATCCGCTCGCGCCCCTTCTTGGCCAGCCACAAGCTCGCGATCCAGACTTTCGCCCAGGGGACGCGCTTCCAGACGTGGGGCACGGCCTTGCGCGCGAGCCAGAAGGGCATGTCCGCTTCCTACTCGACGACTTCGACGGTGCCGTGCATCGTCGGGTGGACTTCGCAGAAGTAGGTGAAGGTACCCGCTTCCTTGAAGGTCGCCGAGCCGAGCTTGCCTTTATCGATGATGCCGGTGTCGAAGCTGCCGTCGTCGGCGGTGACGGTGTGGGGCGCGGTGTCCTCGTTCTGCCAGATCACCTTGCCGCCGGCCTGGACCACGACCGGGTCCGGTTCGTAGCTGAATTCGACGATCTGGACTTTTTCGGCCTTGGCGGCCTTGCCGCTTGGGGCCGGTTCGCTCTCGGAAGTCGTTTCGGTCTCCGAGGAGGAGTCGGAGCCGCTGCCCCCGCAGGCAACAAGGCCGAGGGAGAGGGCGACCAATGCGGCGGAAAGCAGCGGCTTCGCTCCCATCGGAGAGTCGTCTACCCAGCAGGGGCGAAGCCGAATCAGTCAGCGGCCATATTTAGTCTGCGGGCGTGATCACCGGCCCCCGCGGGCGCTGGGTGGCGGTCGCGGTCTGGTTCCTGCTGGGCGCCGCCGGGCTGCTCGCCCACGCTCACATCGACGACGTCACCGCCGCCGGGCAGACCAGCTTCTTGCCCGCGGACGCGGAATCGACGCGAGCGGTGAAGGAGCTGCAGCACGTCTCCGCGGGCGGTGGCGAAGAGGTGCCGGTGGCGATCGTCTTCGAACGCCGCGGCGGGCTGACGAAGCGGGACCTGAGGGCGATCGGGCGGATCGGCGGCGGTCTCGACCGCCTACCGCTGACCGGGGCGACGCCGGTCCTCGACCCGTTCTCGGGGGCGCCGCGCTACCGGCGGGACCTGGGGGCGGTGGCGCGGATCGCCAACGGCGTCGGCCCGATCTCCCGCGACGGCGAAGCGGCACTGCTCTTCCTCGCGATCAATGCCGACGACCGCGGCGCCGTGGTCTCGGGAGTGGAAAGGATCCGCGCCTATTTGCGCGCGCACGCGCGGCCAGGACTGCGGGCCTTCGTCACCGGCCCCGGCGGGATCACCGCCGACCTCGAGGCGGTCGCCGGCGAAGCAGCGCACACGCTGCTGTTCGCGACCGTCGGCCTGGTCCTGCTCCTCCTGCTGCTCGTCTACCGGGCGCCGGTCCTGGCGCTCTTGCCGCTGGTCGCCGTCGGCGCCGCCTACCTGGTCGCGGTCGGAATCGCCTACCTCCTGATCGAGGCCGGCTGGATCGTCGTCAATGCCGAGGGCACGATGCTGCTCCTGGTCCTCACCTTCGGCGCCGGAACGGATTACTCGCTGCTCCTTGTCCACCGCTACCGGGAAGAGCTGGCGCTTGCCGAGGATCCGGGGGACCCCCGCAGGAGCCTCCCCAAATTTGCGACGGAGGGGGTCCCCCGGATCCCTCCCCACCGCCAAGCCCTAGACAAAGCGGCCCGAGAGAGCCGCTCGGCTATCGCCGCCTCAGGCGGCACCGTGATCGCAGCGATGCTCGTCCTCCTCGTCGCCAACCTGGAGTCGACCCACTGGCTAGGCCCGATCCTCGCCCTCGGCATCGCCGTGATGCTGGCAGCGGCCTTCACCCTCCTCCCCGCCCTCCTGGCAATCCTCGGCCCCCGAGCCTTCTGGTCCCCCCTCCAATCCCGTGGTTCCTTTGTCAGGTCTCAGCCGACAAAGGAACCACGAGTTGGTGCAGGAAGCGGCGACCCTTCATCCCGTGGTTCTTTAGTCGGGCCTGGGACGACAAAGGAACCGCGCGATTTGTGGGGGCGGGTGGCTGGGGTGGTGCGGCGGCGGTCCCGCGCGATTGTCGTCGGCGTCCTCGTGCTGTTGGCGGTGCTGTCTCTGGGGAACCTGACGGGACACGACACGCTTGGGTTCGGGCAGGGGGTGACGAAGCCGACGAACTCCAGCGAAGGGAACGAAGCGCTGGAACGGCACTTCCCGCCCGGGCTCGGGTCGCCGCTGACGGCGGTGGTCGATGCCGATGCGGTACCCGCGGTGGTGCGGGAGATGGAGCGGCTGGAGAGCGTGCAGCTGGCGCTGCCGGCACCGATCCCCGGCGACGCCTCGAAGGCCGTCGTCGCCCTCGTCCTCCACGGCAACCCCTACGGCAGTGACGCCGCCGAAACGGTGAAGGAGATCCGCACGCGACTACACGAGGTCGCGCCCGACGCCCTGCTCGGCGGCATCCCGGCCGAGAACCTCGACGTCGAGCAGACCAACGCGCGGGACACGAAGCTGATCATTCCCCTCGTCCTCCTCGTCGTCGGGCTGATCCTGATCGGGGTGCTGCGGGCGCTGGTCGCGCCCGCCTACCTGCTCGCGACCGTCGTCGCCTCCTTCGCCGCCACCCTCGGCCTCGCCACCTTCGCTTTCACGGCGGTATTCCAGACCGAAGGGCTCGCCTTCAACCTGGAGCTGATGGCGTTCATCTTCCTCGTCGCCCTCGGAGTCGACTACAACATCTTCCTGATGACCCGGGCCCGCGAGGAGGTGGGCGCCCGCGGCACCCGCGAGGGCGTCCTCGCCGCCCTCGTCCACACCGGCGGCGTCGTCACCGGCGCCGGCCTGATCCTCGCCGGCACCTTCGCCACCCTGACCCTGCTGCCGCTGGAGGAGCTGGTGCAGATCGGCGCCACCGTCGCCTTCGGCGTCCTCCTCGACACTTTCCTCGTCCGCGCCCTCCTGATCCCGGCGATCACCTACCGCCTCGGCGACCGCGCCTGGTGGCCCTCCCGAACTGCATCAGATTTCCACCCTGGCAGGTAGGAAATCTGATGCAGTTCGGGCGGCGCGCTAGTAGCCCGGTGAGCGTTTCATTTTGTGGCGCTCATGGGGATGGGCGCCGCCCTTTTCGTCCAGGACCTTGCAGGCTTCGGCGATGTCACCAGCGAGGCGGTCGACCTGGGAGCGGCTCAGCGTCTCCTTGACCAGCGCCCGCATGATCTTCACCTCCTGCGCATCGGGCGGCATCGTGTAGGCGGGGAGCATCCAGCCGCGCTCGGCCGAGAGCTGCCAGGAGACGTCGAACTCGTCGTAGTCCTTTTCGCCGGCGAGCTTGAAGGCGACCAGGGGCAGCTGCTCCTTGTCAGCGCCGATCAGCTCGAAGTTGCCGTTCTCCTCCAGCTTCTCCGCCAGCGCCTTGGCGTTCTGCTCCATTGCCTGCATGACGACGGTGTAGCCCTCGCGCCCGAGGCGGACGAAGTTGTAGTACTGGGCCAAGACCATCGAGGCGCCGGTGGAGAAGTTGAGGGTGAAGGTGGCGTCGGTTTTGCCCAGGTAGTTCTCGTAGAAGACGAGGTCCTTTGCGAGGTCGGCGGTCTCGCGGAAGACGAGCCAGCCGATCCCCGGGTAGACGAGCCCGAACTTGTGGCCGGAGACGTTGATCGAGCGCACCTGCTCGAGCCGGAAGTCCCACTCCGA
>JBQCEW010000111.1:0-9554 GCA_051959815.1 Solirubrobacterales bacterium | reverse complement strand
GAGGATCTTCTCGTCCTCGAGGACGTTGCCGTTGAGGACCGCCTCTTCGTTGGTGCCGATCCCGAGCTCGGCGACGTTGGTGGCCTCCTCCCCGTGGACGGTGAGCAGGCTCAGCAGGTGGCTCCCGTCCGAGCCGGTGGCCTCGACCAGGTGGCCCTTGCGGACCGTCAGCGCGACCGGGGTGTCGACCAACCCCACTTCGGCGATCGAGCCGTCGACGACGAGCACGCCCTCCGTCGTCCCCTCGACCGGGGCGATGAAGCCCTCGCCGCAGGGGAGGTTGCCGAAGGCGCCACGGTTGCCGAGTTCGCCTCCGTCGGCGATCGCCAGCCGGCCCTCCAAGCCGATCCGCAGGTCGCTGCCGTGGGGGCAGGTGATCCGCGCCTCGGAAGCGCGGTTAAGAGCCGTGGCCACCGCCCAACTGCGCCGCCGAACCTCCTCCAGGTCGCTCGACATCAGCCGCGCCAGCATCTCCTCGGTGACGCCCGGAAGGCTGCCGACGCGGACGCCGGCTTCGCTGGCGATCTTGCGGGCTTCGGTGTGGGAGATCGACTGGATCGTCGGCGCCAGGACCACGTCCGCGGCGGCCATCGCCGCCGCCACGGCCTGCGGCGGCTCGGCGGCAGCGGATTCGCGCTCGGAGATCACGGCAAGGGTCGCGTCGGCGCCCTCCCCCTGCGCCTCGATCCGCATCAGCGCCCCGATCTCTTCGGTGACCGGATTGCAGATCACCAGCACGTCCTCGCCGGGCTGGATCCCCCTGCACTGGCGGACGACCGTCTTCACCGCTCTGTCCAGTTCCGCCGTCATCGTCCCACCCTACTCACGATCGACAGGCGCTGCAGTGAAATCCCTGCAATCCACGCATTCACAGCCACAAAGATCAGCCATCATCACGCCGATGCCTAACCGACCAGCCGAAGAACCAGATCAAGCCCACCAAGACGATCCCGAAACCCACGAACGGTCCCACCCATCCCTTTGGCCGCGCGATCCCCAACGACCCCACCGCAAAGGCGTCCGCCACCAGCAGAAAAGCCACCAACACCGGCCGCATCGCCGACCATCCGGTCTCAGATCCGCCAGGCCGCGCCACCGCTACCATCCTCCCTCTCCCGCCGGAGTAGCTCAGCTGGTTAGAGCAGCGGAATCATAATCCGCGTGTCGGGGGTTCGAGTCCCTCCTCCGGCATGGCTTGGCACCTTGGATTCCTCGGTTTCGGATCCCCGAAAAAGCCGAATGTGTCCCAAATGTGTCCCGAAAACGGACCCGCATCTTTCAGACTGCTTTACTTGCGCTCCTTGCGTCCCCCGCCCGGAGCAGGCGGTTGACGAAGTGCTTCTGAGGCTGCTTTCAACCTCTTAAGCTCGCTACTGATCCACGGCGGAATCTCCAGACCTACCCCGAATACCTCCGCCACCAGTACGGCGATCCCGACCGTCTCGTAGCCAATGAGGTACAGGATCGAAGCCGCTTTCTCAGGATCAGCCGCGGGCAGGACATTGATTTCGGTCTCTGAGACTTCACCACTCCCCCGGCGAGCACCTGATTGGAGAAGGCGAAGCCCCGAAGCGTCAGCGTGCGCAAAGGTTGAGAGCAGTTCGACCTCCTCCTTCTGGCCGTAGCGCTGAGCGAGCTTCGAAATTCCAGTGCCTTGCCCTTGCAAAAAGCGCAAGGCGTATTCGCCGGTCTGATCATCCTTGATCGCCTGAGCGTGGAGTTTCGACTCCAGAATCCGACGAAACGGGCCGGCCGACTCAATCGCATATCCAGCCGCAACGAGGACGACTGCGCTACCTGCCGATCGGACGGCAATGCCTGATGCCGCCACCACAGCGAACTGACGCGCTGCCTGGCGGTCAAATTCCTTCAGGGGTTTCCCTACCTGGGAAGGGATCTCAGGCGACAAGTGACTAGTCGTGTCTGCGAGAAACCGCCGGCTCTTATCAGCGAGCCTCCAGTTGGGAATGATTTCTGCCTCTCCGTAAAGAAGGCGCTCTCGCTGCTTGAGCTTCCAGCTCGCAATTTTCGGCTGGATCATCCGCTTCCCGTCTCGTTCGTACTCCGTCGCCATCTAACTTCCTCAACTCTTCCTAGGCATACAGCGCCTGATCTGACTTCGCGAGGGAGCGAACCAAGGTGCGAGGGACCGTCGCGGAGCAGGTACAAGGCCATCGACTAGCGAAACGTATTCGCTCGTATCCAACCGGCGAGATCCTCCCGCGTAAACCGAAGCGCCCGCCCCACCCTCACATGCGGCAGGTGCCGCGACCGCACCAGCTCGTAGAGCGTGCTCCGAGGAACATGGAGCAGTTGCGCAGCTTCATCGGCGTTGAGCAGCGGCTCGGTCAGTGAGCCGATCCCCGGTCGATCTTCGACTGACTGCGTCATCGCCCGATCCCGAGTCCAAGTGACCGCTTGGCGGCGCGCTGCAGCTGCCGTTTCAACCCGAGCTGGCGCTGCGTGTGCTGCAGCCGCTCTCTGGCCTGCCTCTGCCGAGCCTGCGCAGCCGGGTCCTTCGGCTTCCGCCCGAGCGCGCTGTCTTTGTCCCTCACGCCGTTTCTCGTGCGGTAGCTCTCGATCCCCCGCACCGCCTTGTCCCAGGCGCGGGCCTTCGTCGGATCACTCGGCCTCTCCCCCAGCTCTGCCTTGATGTAGTCGGGAGGGGAGATGCGGGCCGCGGTCGCCGCGGCCCGCTCGCGCTCGGCGAGGAGGTGTTCGGCGACCGCCATCTTGGCGCGGGCCTCGTGGCCGACCTCGGGCAGCCCGTCGCGCTCGGCCCTCGCCGCCGCGAGCCGCTCAAGCGTGTGTTCTTCGTTTGAAGGATGCACCAGGTGCGAAGCGGTGCGGTACTGCTCCAGATGCTCGCTGTGGCGTTGGATCTCCGCCTCGGCTCGTAGATGCCGTTCTTGATTGCGCTGCTCGGCGCCCGCCTCCGACCTGAGCTCATGCAGGCGACGGAGCAGCTCGTCGCCGGGAAGCTGCCCCAGCTCCGCTCGCAGCGCCTCGTCGTGCGCGGAGACCTGGGAGCCGTCGCGCTCGGCGGCTTCGGCGATGTGATCCAACCCGTCGCGCAGGTACGGCGACTCCGGCGCATACTCGTCGCGGTCGAACTGAATCTCCGGCGTAGCGTAGAGGTAGGTCTCCTCCCTGGTGCGGGAGGTGGCGACGTAGAACTCCTGGCGGTCCATCGAGGGGTCGGCCATGACGAAGGCCGTATCCACCGTCGCCCCTTGCGCCTGGTAGGTCGTCGCCGCGTAGGCGTGTTCGATCGCCGGGCCACCGTCCCTCTCCCTCAAGCGCCCCAAGTAGTCGGAATCGGCACACACCCGCCCGCGGGTGTCGATTCCGACCAACCACAAACGCTCCGAAGCTGCATCGACCTGAGCTACCTGCCAGCGCTCGCGGTTATAGATGTTCTGGCGCTGGTCATTGATCCGGGTGATGACCTGATCGCCGGCAGCAAAGCGAGCGCCCGCGACCTCGATCTCCTCTCCGCGCAGGCGACCCGCCGCCTTCATGCGCTCCCGCGCCAGCGCGTTGAGCTCGGCGACCTCGGCGTTGCGCTTGGCGATCATCAGCGCGTCCTCGCCGCGCTCGTAGCTCTGCCACCAGTCGGCGACCATCGCCTCGCGGCGGGCCAGCGGATCGTCTGAGACCGTCACCCGCTCGGCGCCCTGGTAGATCGCAAGAGCCTCCCGGCCCTCGCCGGAGCGGATCAGCTTCGCGCCTTCGCGCTCAAGCTCGTGGCGGTGGCGGATCACTTCATCGAGGACGACCGGCTCGGTCCTCGACGCGATCGAGGCGAAGAGGCCACCCGCCTCGATCTCTCCCAGTTGCGCGGGGTCGCCGATCAAGACCAGCTTGGCGTCTGCCTCCTGGGCGTGGGCGACCAGGCGCGCCATCGCCCGCGAGTCCACCATCCCGGCCTCGTCGACCACCAGCACTGCGCGGCGGCCAAGAGTCGCTTCGCTCCTCGCAGCTGCGCGATCCAGCTCGGCCAGGAGGCGGGCGACGCTGGTGGCGCTCAGGCCCTCCGAGCGCAGCACGTTCGCCGCTCGCCAAGTCGGTGCTGCGACGCACACCTCCGCGCCAGTCGCCGCCCAAGCCTCGGCCGCGGCGGTCAGGGCGTAGGTCTTCCCGGTCCCGGCCTCGCCGACGACGACGATCGCGCCCTCCCCGCCACCGAGCAGGCGGCGCACCATCGCCTCCTGGTCGGCCTTGATGCTCGGCCGCTTGGCGAGGACGCGGGCGACGACGATCTCCGAGACCACGGCGCGGTCTGAGCGCTCAGCCATGACCTCGACCCGATCGAGCGCCCCGCGCTCAAGCTCCCAGATGGCGCGGGTGGTGAAGCGTGCGCCCTTCGGGGTCTCGGCGATGCGGATCACCTCCGGACGGGTCAGGTACATATCCGCCAGCTCGACTACCTCCTCGCCGGGAGCGCCGGCAGGCAGCGAGTCGGCTACCGCCTGGATGGCGTCGCGGCGGTCGAAGTGGGAGGCGTGGGCGGTGAGCGCTGCTTCGACCTCGGCGACCGATACCCGCCCCTCGGGCGCTTGGCGCTCGTGGCCGAGGGTGGCGTGGATCGACTCGCGGGAAAGGCCGATCTCCTCAGCCTTCTCCCGCCAGAGGTCGCGAAGGCTCTCCGTGGTCAGGTCGCGGTCCTTCACCTCCCTCGTCGCCAAGGTCGCGATCTGCCGGGCGCGAGCGCTCGCCCCCTCCCCCGCCGCCTCGAGGATCTGTTGGCGGCGGGTGGAGAAGGCGCGCAGGTGGTCGGGATCGAAGCCGCGAATCTCGGCGATGCCGTTGACCACCTCGCGCCAGCGCACGCCGAGCCTCTGGGTCAGCTCGTCTCGCAGGTGGGCCTCGTAGACGTAGCTGGCGGTTTTCGCGTGCTCGTAGATAGCCGGGTGGTAGAGCCGGGTCCAGCGGCCCTCGGCAAAAGTGGCGTTGGCGACGAGGACGTGGGTGTGGAGCTGGGGGTCGCCGGCGCGGGAGGAGCGGTGGACGTAGCCGGCGGCGAGGAAGCCGTTGCCTTTGACGAAGACGTGGCCCCCGGCGCCGCGACGGGTCCAGCAGGCAGTCCCTTGGAGGTAGTCGAGCCCGACCTCGACGGCAGCGGCGTGGGCGGCTTTGACCTCGGCGGCGACCGGATGGCCGCCGAGCGCCCACAGCACCGAGACCGACTTCGGCGCCGAGAAGGTGAGATCGAAGCCCGAAACGGCGCCGCCCTCGACGTGGCGGAGTCCGAAGGGCTCGCCGCTGGCGGGGTTCGTCCCGGTCAGCATCGCGGTCAACTGGTCGGCATCGACCTTGCCTTGCAGGCCGAGGTCCTCGGCGGCGTCTCCGAGCCAGTAGCCCTCGGCCTCTCCCTCGCCGGAGTAGTAGTCCTCGGCTCCTGCGGCGACCTTGCCGAGGTAGTAGCCCTCCTGGCCGGCGCCCATCTTGCCGATGGAGAGCATCAGCGCGGGCCTCTGGCGATGGCGGCGTCCATGCCTTTGCTGTCCAGCGCGGCGGCGGGGTGCATCGGGGCTACGCCGGGGAAGTCCTCGGAGAGGGGCAAGCGCCCTGGCGAGTTGCGGCGGCAGTCCACGGAGTGGAAATGCCGGAGGCAGCCGCGATGCCCCTAGCAATTCGTCCAGTCCTGGCTCGTTGGGCCGCCCGATCTCACGGGCGCTATCTGGCAGGCAGCACGGAGAAGCGCGCAAGGCCCTTGGGATAGGCGAAGATGAAGCCGTGGCCGACAAGAGCGCTATCGAGTGGACGGAGGCGACCTGGAATCCAGTCACCGGCTGCGATCAGGTCTCGCCGGGATGCGCCCACTGCTATGCCAAGCGGTTCGCGGAGCGCTGGAAGGGAATCCCCGGACACGCCTACGAGCAAGGCTTTCGCCTGAAGCTCTGGCCGCAGCGTCTTGACCATCCGCTCAGATGGCGGAAGCCGCGCCGGATCTTCGTTAACAGCATGTCGGACCTGTTCCATGAGCAAGTGCCCGACGACTACATCGCGCGGGTCTTCGACATGATGGTGGAGGCCGATCACCACGTTTTCCAGGTTCTGACGAAGCGTGAGGATCGGCTGCGGGAACTAGCCCCCGACCTTCCTTGGCCGTCGAATATCTGGATGGGCGTGAGCATCGAGAACCGCAGGTTTGTTCATCGAGCCGATGCGCTCCGAGAGGTTCCGGCCTCGGTGCGCTTCATCTCCGCAGAGCCCTTACTAGGGCCTCTTGACGGTCTCGACCTCACTCAAATCGATTGGCTGATTGCGGGCGGGGAGTCCGGCCCACGCCATCGACGGGTCGATGAAGGCTGGCTACTTGATCTACGAGACCGATGCGAGGCGCAAGGCGTTGCTTTCTTCTTCAAGCAATGGGGCGGAGCGCGGCCGAAGTCAGGGGGACGAGTACTCGCAGGTCGCACCTGGGACGAGTATCCACGGCAGGCGTTGGCATCTGCCTAACCATGCGACGTCCGCTTAGTAGTACCCGTAACCCCCGCCTCCAAGAGCATTCCGACGGCAGCTGAAAGAAGAACGCCCGCGAAGAACAGCCGAAGATTGAGGCTGTCGGCGGCATCGCTGGCGCGGAAGGTCTGAACGCTGGCGCACGAAGACTCTCCGACCAGAACACGCTCGTAGTGGAAGGCATCTTCCTCAAGACGGTGCGGTTCATCTGGAATTTCACCGCTGCAGGTTAGAAGCAGTGAATCGCCACGCACCAAAGCTCCCGCATCAATCGCCGAGCGATCAGGGAGCTTCCCGTGAACGGCCATACTGAGGATCGCGTCATTCAAAGGCGCGTATTCCAGCTGGCTCCATTTGCCACGGTTCTGCAAGAAGATATCTAGTAAGGACTGGGCAGCGTTCCATCGCGGATCGGCGCCTGGGTACTCGACCAAACTGGGACTCGTCAGGTAGCAAGCTCCGTAGCCGGCCTGACTCGCAGCGCTCACACGAAGTCGGAAGTAGATCGTTGCGCCGTTCCGAGCGACCCACCGCTTAGGGATCGAGACGTTGGCGACGTAGATATGCCGAAAGGGTCTGAGGTCCATGGGGCGCCACTTGAAGCGGTCCTTTCGTGGACTCCCCGATTCCAGCGGGCGTCCGATCTCTGCGCTCATCACTTCGGCGCCAGCGACTCCGAGGGCAAAAAACGCCGGCAGGCGCTTGAGCTTGCTGGCGCTGTCTGCTTGCAGTTCACCACGGGCAACTGCTGGTTCGGTGCACCCCTTGGGAGTCGAGATTGACATGCGGAGCAGCCAATTCGCGGGATCTGCCCTCCAGTTGCGACTTCGCCCGTTTGAGGTCAGATAGAGGCCCCAGGTGTGCGGAGGCGTGGACGTGCCACGCAACACGGGCTTCACTAGCAGAAACCCCGCGAACCCTATGACGAGTGCGAGCGTCGCCCAGACCAAGCGCTGCCTAGAAGACCCGAAAACGACTTCACGCATCCGCACGTGGTATTCGCGGCCGTTGCGCCCCGAAGACGCGGTCCTGCGAGTCACACCGAGGCCTAGCCCAGCAGCGAGATCTGCCCGTGGGCGGTGTGGCGGGTTACTCCGTCAAACAGCTTCTTGCCGAGAGGGTGTTTGCTCGCCAAGACGAAGTCGTAGATCGGCGTCCGGGTCGTCTCCGCGCGAACTTCCTTAGCGGAGGAGTACTCGTAGCCGAACTCGCGGAGGAGGTCTTTGTAGTGCTCGCGAACGGCGACCCGCCATTCACTCAAGTTGCACTTGGGGTAGCCAGGACCGAGGACCCGTTCGATCACGGCGAAGTTGTTGGCGGCCAGGTTCCGATATAGGCCGTGGAGGGGAAGGTTGATCATCAAGTCCATACGGCGGCCATCGGTCAAGGCCTGGATGGTCGCCGGCTCCAGCGTGCAGCCCTGGGGGTCGAGAAGGGCGAGCGCCAGCGTGTAGGTATGAGGGATCACGGACCGAATCCAGGCGATGGTCTCGGGATCGTTGGAGTCGGCACAGCGGATCGGCGGCTTCGCACCGATGGCGGCGGCTCGCTGCCGTAGGGCATCGGTGCAGAGGCTGTCCTTGTCCACAAAAGCGAAATGCGAGTACGAGGGTTGGGTCCGAAGCGCGACCATCGGCGAGCCTTCCACCCATTCGCCGGTGTCCTTCACCCAGCACAGTCCCGGTCCGCTGTAGGCGTCGATGTAGGCGAGGTTCTCCCACTTGCCCTTCATCGCCGACACGACCACTTCGGTGTAGCTGTCGATGTAGTGCTTCTTGTGGGCGTTATGGGCCTTGACGACACGGGCAGGCAGGAGGTCCGGGCCGACGACGAGTTCGTCGGTGCGCCCCGGCCAGGGCTCGGGGTTGAGATCGCGGTCTGGTTGATCCGGCGAGAGGGCTTGGGCTACTCCGGCTATGCCTAGATCATGACGACGCGGGATGACGGGATTCTGACGTTTCTACCTCGGATTTTGCAGGTTTCCGGAGGACAGAATGACCCGCGCCAAGGTCTAGGGATCACTTAGTGATAGGGCGTGAGGGGGTCTGCTGTTAGACAGATGCCTTGGCCTGGAGTCAGGGCGTCGGCTCCAGAGCTTCGGCATCTGATCGGGATCGGTAGCTCTGACTGGAGCTACGTCTCTACTTCTTCTTCCTTGCGGTCGAAGGGGTACTGGCTTCATGGCTGCTTGAGGGCAGGCCTATGGCGCCGAGCATCCACGGAGTCTCCCGCGCCAGCTTGCTCGGCCGGTAGAAGTGGGCGACCGACCCGCGCCGTGGTTCTTCCCCAGCGACGTCCAGCGCCCCGTACTCGGCGAGCGTCCGCATGTGGTAGCTGACGTTGGAGAGGTGGGCTTGGAAGGAGCGTTTGCCTCCGTACGTCGCAAGCGCCAGCTCCTTCGGGCTCTTCCTCTCGCCTGCCTCCAAGCAGAGCTTGAGCAGCGTCTTTCGCATGGGGTGACCGAGAGCCCGAAGCAGCGCCTGCTGGGGGTTGACCTTCTCACCCGGCATGGGCTACCGCCTCCTCGGATCGTAGAAGGAAGCTGCCGCCTGCGGGTGGGCCGGGCGCAAGCCACTCGATCCCCGCCAGCAGAATCCCGGGCTCCACTTCAAGCGCGCCCGCGAGCTTCATCAGCGTGTCGATGCGCGGAGTGCGCCTGCCCGCCTCCAGCAACCCGACCTCCGTGCGGTGCAAGCCGGTGCGCTTGGAGACCTCTTCCTGGGAGTAGCCCGCCCAGCGGCGGCGACGGAAGAGGTTGCGCCCGAAGTGCCTTGCCATATCGCGGCGTTCGTCGCGGCCCTCCATTAGAGTTCCGCCAGCTCGTGGAAGCGAACGGCGGCCCGGGTCGGCAGGACCAGATCACCGACCTGGTGGAGCAGGTCGACCGCGATCAGTTCGCGGACGGCCCGCTGCACCTGGTCTACCTCCGGGAACTCGGCAGAGGCGGTGGTCATCTGGCGGATCAGCTCCTCCAGCCTCATCGACTCCGGGTAGAGGAACAGGACCTCTCGTAGGACGGCCGCCTCGGTCCTGTCGTCTTCGGCGCTGGTGGTGGTGCGCGGATCATCGCCCGCGCCTCTAGGCTT
>JBQCEW010000110.1:0-5757 GCA_051959815.1 Solirubrobacterales bacterium | reverse complement strand
CACGGGCGCCGCGTTGCCCGTCTCGACAAAGCGGTTGCCCTGAAGCGGGCCCGAGCCCTCCCCGCCGCGAAGCCTCGGCCGGCCGCCTCCCCGCCCGCGAGCGAGTCCAACTCCGACCTCCTCTTCTACGGCGACAACGTCTCCGACTTCGCGATGAACCAGTCGGCGCCCGGGGCGGTCAGCGAAGTCGCCGACCCCGCCGGCAGCGGGCAGCCGACGCTGAAGATGACCGTCGCCAACTCCGACGTCGCCCCGGTCACCCCCACCTCCGACCCGCGGGCGCAGCTTCTCTCCCCCAGCATCATCAACAACGGCGACGAATTCTGGTGGAGCGGCAAGTTCTTCCTCCCCGCCGACTTCCCCGCCTCGGTCCCCGGCTGGCTGACGGTGATGGAGGGCCCCTACGGCGCCCCCTTCGACGGCACCCCGCCCTGGCATATCGAGATCAACGGCGAACACATCCAGTGGACCCGCAACGACACCTACGACTACGACGTGCCGTGGCAGATGCCCCTGGTCCGCAACAAGTGGATCGACGTCGTCGTCCACGAGCGCTTCGCCAGCGACGGCTGGGTCGAAATGTGGGTCGACGGCCAGCCGATCACCTTCTTCGGCTCCGGCACCTACAACCCCAACCACGAAGCCCCCACCACCCGCCTGCCGATGGCCACCCGCGACCACTCCAACGACGAAGGCCCCAACTTCACGGTGATCCAGAGCTACCGCAAGGCCAACATGTTTTCCAGTGTCAGCCTCTTCCAGGGCCCGATGGCAATCGGCCGCACCCGCGCCGCGGTCGAATAAGCACGTGTCGACTTAGTAGCCCTATAGGTCCACTAAGTCGACACGCCTAGAGCAGGTGGCGGCGGTAGGCGTCGACCGTCTTGGCGGCGACGGCTTTCCAGCCGATCTCGCGCTCGACGGCGGCTGCGGCGCCGCGGCCCAGGCGCTCGGCCAGGTCCTCCGTCGAGAGAACTTCGAGGATCGCGGTGGCCAGCGCTTGTGGGTCTTCGCTGGGGACGATCCGGCCGCGGTCGTCCTTGACCAGCTCGGGGAGGCCGCCGACGCGGGTGGCAATTACCGAGCGGCCGTGCTGCATCGCCAGGGTGCCGACGCCGCTCTGGCTGGCCTGGCGGTAGGGGAGGACGACGCAGGTGGCCGCTTCGTAGAGGGGCGCTACCGCGCTCTCGGGCACGTGCTCGTCGCGGGCGGTGACGCGGGGGTCCGCCAGCACCGGGTGTTCGGGCCACTCCCCCTCCCCCGCCACCGTCAGCTTCACCTGCGGCCGCTCGGCCCAGACCGCGGGCATCGCGTCGAGGAGTACGTCGAGGCCCTTGTAGTAGGACATGCGACCGAAGAAGAGGAGCGAGTCGGGTGGCGGCGGCCGGAACTCGGCGGCGGCCGCTCCGTGCGGCACCACCTCGATCGGGGCCTTGACGTCGCCGGTGCCGTCCAGTTCCTCCGCCAGCGCCTCGGAGTGGACGAAGACGAGCGAGGCGCGGCGGCGCAAGGCCCGCCGGACCGTTTTCAGCACCTGCGGGTGAGCGGCGTCCCCGGGGTGGGGAACCGGGTCGTGGACCGTGAGCGCGTAGCGGGCGCGCGGCAGACCGGAGGCGAGCGCCAGGCGCAGGTCGTTGGTCACCGAGTCCTGCAAGTGCACGACCTCGGGAGCGAAGGCCCGCCGCACCCGCGCGAGGCGGGCGGTGTCGCGGAGGCCGGCGGGCTCGCGGAGCCGCCCCCGCAGCTCCAGGTGGCGAACGTCGCCGGCGTTCACGGCGACGAAGGAGCGCATCGCTCCCGGCTCATCGCCAAACTCCTGGTCGTGGTCGCGCGTCAGCAGGGTCGCCGCGCAACCGTTTTCGGTCAGGCCCTGGGCGAGGCCGGCGGTGTACTTGACGAACCAGTCGCAGGCGAGCCAGACCCGCAACTCCGCGCCCGTCACCGTCAGGCCTCGAGCGGCGGCTGCGGCGGCCGGGCACCCTCTAGACAAGCCTCGAAGACCTCGGCGTAGCGCTCGACCATCTTCGGCGCGTCGAAGGTGGCGATCGCCTGCTTCCCCGCGGCGCTGACGCTGCGCCGCAGCTCAGGATCCTCCAGCAGACGCAGGCAGGCCTCGAAGAAGGCCTCGTCATCCCCGGGCGGGACGACGATGCCGCCTCCGGTCGTCTCCAGCAGCCAGCCGACGTCGCCGACATCGGTGGCGACGGTGGGCACGCCGAGCGCGATCGACTCGATCAGGGACATCGGCAGCCCCTCCCCGCTCGAAGGCAGGACGCTGAGGTCGGAGAGGCCGACGACCGCCGGCACGTCCTCGCGGAAGCCGAGGAAATGGGCCCAGTCGGCGCTGAGCCGCCCCGCCTCCTCGCGCACTTTCGCTTCCTCACTGCCCTCGCCGAGGAAGACCGCGTGGACGTCCCCCAGCCGCTCGCGCAGCCGCGCCACCGTGTGCAGCGTCGCGAGCTGCCGCTTCTGCAATTTGAAGCGAGCGACCTGGACGACCACCAGGGCGTCCTCAGGAAGGCCGAGGTCAGCGCGCGAGGTGCCTTCCCCGGCCCGCCGGCGCAGCTCCTCGATCGGCACCGCGTTGGGGATGTGGACGATCCCGGCTCCCTTCGCCCCCTCGGCTTCGAGCAGCTCTCGCTGCCAGACGCCGACGATGATCGTGGCGTAGGTGAAGCGGTCGAGCAGGCGGTTGTGGAGGGCGATCGCCCGCCCGCGCGAGCGGCCCTTGCTAGTCACCTGCAGATCGCGGCCGGGCGTGTGCTCGGTGATCAGCACCGGCCGTCGCGCCAGGACTGCGGCCAGCCGGCCCCAGAGGGTCGCGTCCCAGCCGGTGCAGTGGACGAGGTCGGCCCAGCGGGCCGCCCGCACCATCTTCGGGAAGCGTGCCTCCTTTGCACCGCGGTCGGTGGCCTTCAGTTCCTGGACCTCGACCCCCGCCGCCTCCAAGTGGGAGGTGTCGCGCAGCGCTTCGCAGATCGCCAGCATGCGGACGCTGTAACCGGCTTCGGCGAGGCCGATCGCGAGGTAGTCGAGCTGCCTCTCGGCCCCGCCCCAACCGATCCAGTTGGTGACGAGCAGGATCTTGCGCGGGCGATCCGGCGTCAACGGCGTTGTCGAGAGGGCGACTGGATGGGCGGAAGCCTAATCCGGCTCGCCCAGGAACGCCGCCTCGGGATCCTGCTCCGGGCTGAGACGCCCAAGCGCGTGGAGGATGCGCTTGGCGACGCGGGGCCAGGTGTAGAGCTGCGCGTGGGCGCGGGCTCGCTCGCCGGTCGCCGCGGCCTCGGCGGGGTCGCAGAAACGCAGCATCGCCGCGACCAGCGCGTCTTGGTCGAGCGGGTCGATCACCACTCCCCCGGGGCCGATCACCTCGCGGGCGCCGCCGTTGCGGGCGCCGATCGAGGGGATGCCGGCGGCGCCCGCCTCGGCGTAAGAGATTCCGAGCGGCTCATGCAGGGACGGCATCACGAAGCAGGTGGCCTGCGCGAAGAGCCGGTCGAGCCGCGCCTTCTCGACTTCGTCGTCCAAATGCAGGGGTCCGTGCGCCTCCACTCCCGGAGCGTCGATCCGGGGATGGAGCCCGGCCACGTGCAGCCGGGCTTGCGGGTGGCGGCGACGGACCTCGGCAAAGGCGGAAAGGACACGCGGGCCGTTCTTGCGCTCCCAGTTCGAGGCGGTAAGGAGGAAGGTGGGCGTCTCCCATGACCTTCCCGAGCTGGTCGGGATCTCGCGGTTACGGCCCACCCCCACCACCTTCCCCCTGCCAGGGTCGATGCCGTAATCGGAGCAGATCGAGCCGACGGTCCACGCACTCCTCGTGCAGCAGGCGACAGCACCCTGGAAGGCCGCCCCTTGACGGTCGATGCGCCACTTCAGGTCGCGCGGCGCCAGCTTCCAGGGCGGGTAGCCGGCATCGACCGCCTGCTGGATCGTCATGTCGTCATAGGTCACCAGCGGAACGCCCCGCCGCTGGACGAGGAAGTCGGAGGACAGCTGGACGATCCCGTCCAGGCGGCCGGCGCGCAGGAGGCCGACCCTCGCCGCGGCGTTGCGCGCCATCGTCGACTCGATTCCCGAGCGCCAGGTTTCTTCCTCACAACTCGCCAGCTTCCACCGCGCCCTCGTCCCCCGGGCCAGCAGGCCGAGGACGGATTGCGGCGGCCGGCCGTGGATGCGCACCACCTCGACCCCCAGCCCCTCCAATCCCCTGGCAAGGCCGAAGCCCGTCCCCGAGACCACGCCTTTGTCGGCACTGTCCCAGCGGAACAGCATCGCCACCCGCAGGGGGCGTCCGATCGACCCATCAACAATTCCCATCCCGTTGAAAACTTGCGGGAGATCGAAATGTCAGGCGCTTCTTCTTCGCGGGTCGACCAAACCGGCCGCTGCGACGGCTACTGTTGCGCCCCGTGACCCCCCTCGGCGAAGCTCTGACCCGGCGCGTAGTCGGCGACTTCGAGGCCGGCTCGCTCAGCGCCAGGGCCCGCGGCCGCCGCTGGAAGCTGTTCCTCGAGACCTTCCCCGAGATTGGCGAGATGACCGTCCTCGACGTCGGCGGCGACGTTCGCGCCTGGCGTTTGGCCGGCGTCCGCCCCAAGCACCTCGTCCTCCTCAACATCTTCCCCCAGGAGGTGGAGGAGAACTGGATCACGGCGATCGTCGGCGATGCCTGCGACCCGCCCGCCGACCTGCCCGAGCCGGACCTCGTCTACTCGAACTCGGTGATCGAGCACGTCGGCGGCCACGCCCGCCGCCTCGATTTCGCCAAGACCGTCCGCGCCTGCGACCGCTATTGGGTCCAGACTCCCAGCCGCTCCTTCCCGGTCGAGCCCCACTTCATGTTCCCCTTCCTCCAGCACCTGCCCCGCTCAGTCCAGATGAGTGCGGTCGCCCATTGGCCCGTCGGTAACTACAGCGACGTCAAGGACCGCCAGGAGGCGCTCCCCTACCTGCTCGACATCGAGCTCTTGAGCGCCGACGAGATGCGCTTCTACTTCCCCGACGCCGAGCTCCACCGCGAGCGGATAGCCGGCCTCACCAAGAGCTTCATCGCGATCAAGCGTTAGGAGGGGCCACGGCAGCGGCCCCTCCCCAGGGGGCTGGTCTATTCAGCACTCCTGCTTACGACACAGTCAGTGTTTCCCCGGTGTTGATCGATTCCGCGAGGGAAACATCGAGTTTGCCCGACGAAGGGCAGAAGACCGAGTTGGTCGACTCACCCGTCGCCGGCTGTTCCGAAATCGTGCCTTGAGCGTCATTCGGCGCTGTGAGGAAGGTGCCTTTCATCGAGGGGGCTTGGTACTTGCACGTGGTCACGCCTGTCACTGCGATGCTGACTGTGAGGTTGGCACCGCAACCGGTTGCGATTGCTTCGTCGCCGGTAGTGGTTTCCCCACAGATCTTGCTGTTCAAGGTCATGGAAACGTTGCCCAGAGCCGATGTGCAGTCTCCACCGGCAGCAGTGCCCGACAGTTTGAGGCTTCCCGCCGGAATTTCTGCCTTGATCTTCGTGCCCGAGTTCATGGTGACTTTGCCTGAGCCTTCTCCGCCGGTGCAGGTGACGTTGAAGGCGCCTGTGAAGACTCCGTTACCGACGGCCGTGACATGTATTTCGGTCCCTACCGGCACGAGTTGGCCTTTCGCGTTTGTCAGTGCCGGCGAGGCGGATGCGGCCGGTACGACCACCATCGCGGCGAAAGCGGCAACCGTCAAGCAAGCTGAAATAAGCTTCTTTTGCATTTGAGGTACTCCCTT
>JBQCEW010000109.1:0-3404 GCA_051959815.1 Solirubrobacterales bacterium | reverse complement strand
CGGCGCTACGTGGAGTCGCTCTCGGCGTACGCGCGGCAGTTCCTCGGGCTGATGGAGAAGCCCGACGTGGATTCGATCGAGGGGCTCTCGCCGGCGATCTCGATCGACCAGAAGACGACCTCGCGCAACCCGCGCTCGACGGTCGGCACCGTGACCGAGATCTACGACTACCTGCGGTTGCTCTGGGCGCGGATCGGCACCCCGCACTGCCCCGAGTGCGGCGAGGAGATCACCGGCCAGACCCAGGAGCAGATCGTCGACCGGCTGATGACGCTGGAGGACGGGACCAAATTCATGGTGATGGCGCCGGTCGTCCGCGGCCGCAAAGGCGAGTACGGGAAATTGCTCGACCAGATGCGGCTCGAGGGGTACTCGCGGGCCAAGATCGATGGCGAGCTGCGCCGCCTCGACGAGAAGATCGAGCTCGACAAGAAGTACAAACACGACGTCGCGATTGTCGTCGACCGGCTGGTGATGAAATCGGAGCTGCGGCGGCGGCTCTCGGAGTCGGTCGAAGCCGCGGCTGGCCTTGCCGCCGGCCTGGTCGAAGTCGAGATTCTCGATAAAGAGGGTCAGAGCGGGAGCGGCGCTGGCAACCTGCTCTTCTCCGAGCAGTTCGCTTGCCTCAACTGCGGTACCTCGATCCCCGAGCTGGAGCCGCGGATTTTCTCCTTCAACTCGCCCCACGGCGCCTGCGACCGCTGCCACGGTCTCGGCTTCCAGCGGGTGATCGACCCCGAACTCGTGGTGCCGGACCCGACGCTGTCGCTAGGCGAGGGGGCACTGCAGCCCTGGAACCGCGGCATCAGCGCCTATTGGAAGCGGCTGATCGCCTCCGTCGCCGAGGCCTACGACGTCGACCTCGACAAGCCGTGGTCGAAGCTCAGCGCAGAGGAGCGGGAGATCTTCCTCTATGGCACCGGCGACGAGCGCCACCACGTCAGCTACACCAACCGCTTCGGCCGCCGCCGCTCCTACAAGGTCCGCTTCGAGGGGATCGTCAACAACCTGCAGCGCCGCTACGAAGAGACCGACTCCGAGTCGAACCGCGAGCGGATCGAGGGCTACATGGCCGAGCAGCCGTGCCCGGCCTGCAAGGGCGCGCGGCTGCGGCCGGAGAGCCTCGCGGTCAAGGTTGGCGGGCTCAGCATCGCCGAGTACAGCGACCTCTCCGCCCATGCCGCCTCGGAGTGGATCCGCGGCCTGGAGATGACCGAGACCGAGCGGGCGATCGCGCGGCTGATCGTGCGTGAGATCACCGAGCGGCTTTCGTTCCTCGAGAACGTCGGCATCGGCTACCTCTCGCTGGCGCGCTCGGCCCGCACCCTCTCCGGCGGCGAGGCGCAGCGGATCCGGCTGGCAACGCAGATCGGTTCCCACCTCGTCGGGGTGATGTACGTGCTCGACGAGCCCTCGATCGGGCTGCACCAGCGCGACAACGAGAAGCTGATTGCCACCCTCGATCGTCTCCGCGACCTCGGCAACACCGTGATCGTCGTCGAGCACGACGAGGGGACGATGCTGGCGGCCGACCACCTCGTCGACCTCGGCCCCGGTGCGGGCGAGCACGGCGGCCACGTGATCGCCGCCGGGACGCCGAAGCAGGTCGCGAAGGACCCGAGCTCGCTGACCGGCCAGTACCTCTCCGGCAAGAAAAAGATCGACGTGCCAGAGGAGCGGCGCCAGCCGACGGGGTCGCTGGTCGTCCGCGGCGCTCGCGAACACAACCTCAAGGACGTCGACGCGACGATTCCGCTGGGAGTGTTCTGCTGCGTCACCGGCGTCTCCGGCTCCGGCAAGTCGACGCTGGTCAACGAGACCCTGCACCATGCGGTCGCCAACCGCCTGCACCAGGCGAAGTTGCGCCCTGGCGCCCACGACGGGATCGACGGCCTCAGCCAGATCGACAAGATCATCAACATCGACCAGTCGCCGATCGGCCGCACTCCGCGCTCCAACCCGGCCACCTACACCGGCGTCTTCGACCACATAAGAGCGCTCTTCACCCAGACCCAGGAGGCGCGGGCGCGCGGCTACAAGCCGGGGCGCTTCAGCTTCAACGTCAAGGGCGGCCGCTGCGAGGTCTGCAAGGGGGACGGCCAGATCAAGATCGAGATGCACTTCCTGCCCGACGTCTACGTGCCCTGCGAGCAGTGCCATGGCAAGCGCTACAACCGCGAGACGCTCGAGGTTCGCTTCAAAGGCAAGAACATCGCCGATGTGCTGGAGATGTCGGTGGAGGAGGCGGTCGAATTCTTCGAGAACGTGCCGAAGATCGCCCGCCGCCTGCGCACCCTGAACGACGTCGGCCTCGGCTATATCCGCCTCGGCCAGCCGGCGACGACGCTCTCCGGCGGCGAGGCGCAGCGGGTGAAGCTGGCGACCGAGCTCTCCAAAGTCGCCACCGGCGACACGCTCTACATCCTCGACGAGCCGACCACCGGCCTCCACTTCGCCGACGTGCAACGGCTGCTCGACGTGCTCGGTCGCCTAGTTGACGCCGGCAACACCGTGGTCGTGATCGAGCACAACCTCGACGTGATCAAGACCGCCGATTGGTTGGTCGACCTCGGCCCGGAGGGGGGCGAAGGCGGCGGCGAGATCGTCGCCACCGGCACCCCCGAGGAGGTCGCCGCGGTCGCGGGTTCCTACACCGGTCGTTTCCTCGCCGAGCTGGTCGAGCCGGCGAAGCGCAAGCGCTCTCCCAGGCGCGAGCCGGTGGCCGCGTAGGCCAACGGTTAAGCACCCCTTACTGCTCGTTGGCCAGGATTTTTCACCCCCTGCTCTGCGGGGGAATGAAACGTTTGCACGGGGGTAGTGACGAAGTGCCAACCCCGAGGAGGAGGGTGTATGTCCCATCCAGCGTTGTTGAGGCGGTTCGTGGTCATCGGATGCGCGCTACTGGCAGTCGGCCTCTTGGTCGCCGGCTGCGGTGGCGGCGGAGGCGGAGGGGGCACGAAGATCGCCCTGCTGCTGCCGGAAAACGAAACGCCCCGCTACGAATCGGATGACAAGCCCGACTTCGAAAAGGCGGTCGAAGAAAAATGCGAAGACTGCGAAGTCATCTACCTGAACGCCGGCGGTGACGCCTCCAAACAGCAGAGCCAGGCGGAATCGGCGCTAACCCAAGGAGCCGAAGTGCTCGTCGTCGACCCGATGGACTCGAAATCGGCGGCGGCGATCGCCGAAAAGGCGAAGGCCCAGAACGTGCCGGTGGTCAGCTACGACCGCCTGATCGAAAACGCCGAAATCAACGGTTACGTCTCCTTCGACAACGAAAAAGTCGGCGAACTCCAAGGCGAAACGCTGGCGAAGAAACTGAAAGAAGACGGCAAAGCGAGCGGGCCGATCATCATGATCAACGGCGACCCGGCCGACCCGAACGCGGCGCTGTTCAAGAGCGG
>JBQCEW010000108.1:0-5554 GCA_051959815.1 Solirubrobacterales bacterium | reverse complement strand
AGCGGACGCTGGACCGGCTCGAGGATCTGCGCCTGCGCCTCGAAGATCGCTTCGAGCGGATCCCGGAGGAGGTGACGGTCGTCGTCCACACCAACCCCCTCTGGCTGACGGCCGCCCACCCGTTCCTCCCCGCCGCCCGCTGGTCGGCGGCGCCGGCCGGGCGCCGCTACCTCGCCGGCTGGCCGATGTCGACCGAGCTCCACGTCCTCAACGACACACACATGGAGCGGCGCGCCGCCGGCGACGACTCCTGCGAAGCCCTGCGCGGCACCGCCGAGCGCCTTTACGCGCAGGCGGTGATCGCCGTCAACAACACCGCCCTCCCCCCCTCCTGGACGCCGCGTCGCTTCGCCCGCTACCTGCGCTGGGCCTGGCTGGTCGAAGGCGGCGCCCAGTACTTCGCCCGCCAGGTCGGCCTCTACCGTGCCGCCGTGATCCGCCGCCTGCGCGAGAGCGCCCGCCCCTCCTTCCCACCATCCCGCCGCGACGCGGTCATCCTCGGCGGCACGATCTTCGACCTGCTGGAGAACGAGCGCGGCCCCGAGGCCTGCGAGCGCCTCGTCGACCGCCTCCTCCCCCAGGGTCCGGAGGTCCAGCTCGAAGACGCCTTCGACGCCCGCTTCCGCGACATCGAGGCCGCCTGGCGCAACTACCTCCGCGAAATGGTCCGCGGCCCTGTCGCCGTCAGGTGAGATGCGTCAGCCCATGTGCAGGAGCATGACGACGCCGACAAGGAGCGCCAACCCGACGAGCGACCAGAAAAGGCTCCGGGCGTAGGCCCCCACCACCCCGTAGTTGCGCGGCTTGCGGTCACCCTGAGCGTCTTCGAGGTATTCGGCGTTGACGGGTTCCGGCAGGTCGGCGACGGCTTCCGCCTCGGCCAAGAGGGTGCGAGCTTCCTCGGCCCGATGCGCGTGGACCATCACTCGCCGCGCTCCGCCGCCGGTGTTCATGAGGCCATAGCCCAACTGCGGGCCGCTCGGACCCACCTGTTGCTGGAGGCTGGGGATGCCATTCTCCTCCAGCAACGCCTGGATCACCGCGCCCTCGTATTCGTTCCCGACGAAGGCGATCTCAACCAGTTCTTCCATCTCTGCCCTGTCAGGTGATTTCGTAGAGGAGCCAGACGAGGAGGATCGCGCCGACGGCGGCGGTGGCGAGCCAGAAAGCAAGTTTTCCGGGTGGGACCACGCCGGTTTCGTCCCGGGCAAGGCGGCGCTGCTCCTCCAGCTCCGCCCGCTCGTCGTCCTCGCTCTCCAGCATCGTGTCGGCGAGCACTTCGCGCGCCCGCTTCGCGTCGCCTTCGTTGACCATCACGTCGCGGGGGCCGCTGGCGAGGAAGTCCGGGTTGTCGAAGCCGAAGCTCCGCTTCAGGACGCTCGGGATTCCGGCCTCCGTCAACAGCCCCTGCAGCATCTCCGCTTCGACCTGGTTGCGGGCGAAGGCGACCTTGACCAGGCGACCGCCGCCCCCTCCGCCACCGCCACCACCCTCATCGCCGCCGGAGTCACCGCCACCGCCGTGGGCGCCGCGTTTGTGGGTCGAGGGCGGGGCTTTATGCGACGTCGAGATCGACATCGGCGATCTTCATGTCCTTCAGCGAGTAGCCCTTCACGTCGGGCGCGTCGCCGTTCTCGAGCGAGACGATCACGTAGACCTGTTCCGGCCACATCACCGCCTCGTTGACGTCCGTCTGCGAGGGGTAGGCGGCGCTGCGGGTGTGGGAGTGGTAGATCCCGACCAGCTCTTCGCCGTCGTCTTCGATCGCCTTCAGGGCGTTGTATTGCCCCTGCGGGTCCATCTCGTAGCGCAGCGGGCTCGCCGCCGCGTTCTCCACCCGCACGATCCGGGTCGCCTCCCCATCGCGCCCCCCGATCATCCCGCAGCACTCGTTCGGCAGGTCCTCGCGCGCGTGCGCGACCATCTCGTCGATCAATTGCTGAGAGATCTTCACGTGGCGAGGCTAGCGGACCCGCGCTTCCTTCACGGCTCGGCGATAGGCCCACCAGGCGGGCTTC
This sequence comes from Solirubrobacterales bacterium, assembly GCA_051959815.1. GTDB lineage: Bacteria > Actinomycetota > Thermoleophilia > Solirubrobacterales > 70-9 > VAYN01. Next base: position 3,536 of record JBQCEW010000108.1, on the reverse strand, counting down.
GGCTTCCCGTCCAGGCCCACCAGACCCGCACCCTGACAGAACGAGCAGGTCAGGTCGACCTGCTGCTGATCCCGCCAGGTGTACCAGTCGATGCCGGCGATGCGCCACCGCCGGCGCATCTCCAGTAGCCGCTGGAATGCCGCTTCCAAGAAGTGGGCCTGCCCGTCGGGTCCCTCGACGAACGCCGAGGGATAGTCCCCCCAGGAGGCGACGCCCACCTCCGTCACCAGCAGTGGCAGGCGCCCCACTCCCGCCATCGCCATCACGTGTCGCACCTTCCGCACCTGGTATTCGAGCTCGAATACGTCCGTCGAGTACGGGTGGAGCGCGACGTAGTCGAAGTCGTGCTGGACGCCCGGGCGCTGGAAGAGACGACGCAGGAAGATCCACGTTTTCATTCCGGCGTTGACGGGCGCAACGCCCGCCAGGGCGATCCGCGCCCCCGGGTCGGCGCCGCGGATCGCCCGGGCCGAGACATGCAGCAACCGCGCGTACGCCGTCGGGTTCGGTCGCGGCTGCCAGAAAACAACGAAATTGGGCTCGTTCCAAACCTGCCAGAGTCTGATCGGCTCTTGGTGCGTACGTCCGCGCCAGAACTCGCCGCCGTTCCCGTACCGCCTCACCAACGCGCGGAGGAACTTCCCCCAGGCGACGAGGGCCCGCGACCCCAGCGGCGGTCGCGCCGGGTCGGAGGTAAGCCAGGATGGCGTGCCGTAAACGAACGGCTGCACCCGCAGTCCATGGTCGGCGGCAGCGGCAATCTGCGCGTCGAGCGCCGAGAAGTCGTACACCCCCGGGACCGGTTCGCACTGGAACCAGTAGACCGGGATCCGCAGCGTTTCCACCACCCCCTGCATCCGCTTGAGGTCGGCCGCCGCCAGAGGGGGTTGGAGAGCGAGGCCGAAGAACCCGTACGGCTGTGGCTGCGGCTTCGGCGCTGCCGAGGCAGGCGATGCGGCGGTGGCGGCGAGTACCACCACCGCCAACGCCGCGCAGAGCCGACGGCTCCCGCGAGACATCGTCGCTACCGCCGCTTCCGCGGTCCTTCGAGGAACCGGACCAGCTTCGGCCGGTCGGGGCAGACCCCGCGACATTGGTTCAGCCCGGGATCGAGCACGAGCGCCTTGCGACCCGCTTGGGGGACGATCGACACCCCGGAGCTGCCTTGGCTATCGGGAAGGGGCTCCAGCCCGAACGCAGGATCGATGCGACCGCCGGCGAGGATCCGCATCACCGTCGGCCGGCTGGCGAGGTTCTCCCCGCTCACCGCCATCGTGACGCCATCGCTGCCCAGGCCGGCGGAGCTCACCGGCAACGGCAGTTCTCGCAGGCCGCGTCGGCCGAACCCGCGGTCGAGCCTCCCGCTCGGCCTCAGCCGCAGCTCGAAGCCCTTGTCCTGATCGGAGCCACCGAGCAGGTCGATCCTTCCCCGCCGCCTCACCAGCACCGTGCTCACCGTGGCCTGAAACGCGTTGAGCCGCCTCAGCGCCTGCATGGACCCGCGGGCGACAGCGGCGAAGCGACTGTCGAACCTTCCCCTGCCTGAAACTCGGACGACGTAGTCGGAGTGGCTTAAGGCACAGCACCTGCTTCCGGCCAGGTAGAGGACGCCGTTCCTCGACACGGCCGCGGCGGAAAGTCCCTCGGCGCCCACCAGGCCGAAGGTGGCTTCCCCTCCGCCCCCGAATCGCCGGTCCAGGGAGCCGTCGGCCTGCACGCGTATCACCCTGAAGATCGTTTCCCTTTTCCGCTGACCATGTGCTTCCGGACGCCGTCGGGTCCGCGCCGAGACCATGGTCACCTTTCCTTCTCGATCGACGAGCAGTTGAGATAGCCCATAGCACCCGCACTGGAGTTCGACCACGCCGTTCTGCCCGAAGCTGGGATCGGGCGAGCCGCTTGCGGTGAGGCGGCGGACGATCAGCGCGTGATAAGTCGTTTCGGCGAGAAGGGGCCGGCCCTGGGGATCGACGGCGAAGGCCTCCAGGCCCACTCCTTCCCGGGGCAGGTCGTAGGTGCCGCCGGAACCGAAGGCGGTATCCAGCGTCCCGTCGCTTCCGTAACGGATCAAGGAGAGGAAGCCACCGCATCCCCGATAGCCACACGAATCGCGTTCGTACAGGACGTAGCTGCTTCCGTCCCGGCTCGCACCCATCTCGCGGATGTAGTGATAGCTGCCGGACGGAAATGGCGGCTCCACCGTTACGACACCGTTTTGCCCGAACGAGGGGTCCAGGCGCGCCTGCGCTGCCCCAGCACCGATTGCCGCACCCATCGTCACCGCACCTACAGCCAAGACCAGCCACAGCTTCCGCATCGCACTCTCCCCCGCGTCGAGTTGCTTACGCCGGTTTCAACACCGACCGCTTAGAAAGAGTTGCGGTGGAGAAGTCGAAGAAGTGGAGAGCGCGGAACCGCCGCTCTACCACCACACAGTGGAATCGAGGTTTTCGATCTCCTCGATCGGCTTGGTGTAGACGCCGGAGGAGAGGTACTTCCAGCCGTCGTCGGGGATGATGAAGACGACGTTGCCGCTCTCGAGTTCGCCGGCGATGCGGTTGGCGATGTAGGCGATTGCGCCGGCCGAGACGCCGGCGAAGACGCCCTCCTCCTCGAGGAGTTTCTTGGTCCAGACGATCGCGTCGCGGTTGGAGACCATGATCTTGCGGTCGAGCAGGGAGAGGTCGATGATCGGCGGGATGAAGCCGTCGTCGAGAGAGCGCAGCCCCTGGACCAGCTCCCCCTGTTTCGGCTCGGAGGCGACGATCAGCGTCTCCGGGTTCGCCTCCTTCAGCCGGCGCCCGTTGCCCATCAGGGTGCCGCCGGTGCCGAGGCCGCCGACGAAGGCGGTGACCTCGTCCAGCTCCTCGAGGATCTCCAGCGCGGTGCCGTTGTAGTGAGCGAGCGGGTTCGCCTCGTTGCCGTACTGGTAAGGCATGTAATAGCCGGGCTCCTCGGCCATCTCCAGCGCCACCTCGACCGCGCCGTTGGAGCCCTTGGCGCCCTCCGAGTAGACGATCTCCGCCCCGTACATCCGCAGCAGCTCGGTCCGCTCCTCGGTGACGTTGTCCGGCATCACGACCTTCAGCGGGTAGCCCTTGCGGCGGCAGATCATCGCCAGGGCGATGCCGGTGTTGCCGGAAGTCGGTTCGAGGATCGTCTGCCCCGGTTCGATCGCCCCCTCCGCCTCGGCCGCCTCGATCATCGATTTCGCCACCCGGTCCTTGACCGAGCCGGTCGGGTTGTGCCCCTCGAGCTTGGCGTAGATGCGGACCTCGGGATTCGGCGAGAGCCGCGGCAGCTCGACCAGCGGCGTGTTGCCGATCGACTCGACGATGTTGCCGAAACGCCCGCCGCAGGGTTTGTTGAGTAGCTCGTCTCGCATTGCCGCCCCGTTACTTCAGAAAGTGTAGCGAGGGTCGGCCAAGGCAGTGGGTCAGTTTGAAATCCCCCCCCGAGGGGGCTGATTCCGGGGTTGCTTCGCCGCTCCACACTCAAACACGCGGCGGGGGCGCTGGGGGAACAGCCCCCCGCCT
>JBQCEW010000107.1:0-6098 GCA_051959815.1 Solirubrobacterales bacterium | reverse complement strand
CCCCCGCCGCCGCGCTGACGGCTGACGGCGTCGTCGAGGTGACGCTGCTGGGACAGAACGTCAACAGCTACGGCCGCGATCTGCCGCGTGAGAAGCGGATCGGCTTCTCCGACCTGCTGCGGCGGGTCGACGCGATCGAGGGGATCGAGCGGATCCGCTACACCAGCCCTCACCCGAAGGACATGAAGGAGGACGTGATCCGCGCCCACGCGGAGCTGCCCTCGCTCTGCGAGCAGATCCACCTGCCGCTGCAGTCGGGCTCCAGCTCCGTCCTCAAACGGATGCGGCGCACCTACAACCGCCAGCGCTACATGGACCGGGTGGCGCTGATCCGCGAGCACGTTCCCGATTGCGCGATCACCACCGACATCATCGTAGGCTTCCCGGGCGAGACCGAGGCGGATTTCGAGGAGACGCTGGAAGTGGCGGAGGAGGTCGGCTACGACGGCGCCTTCACCTTCATCTTCTCGCCGCGGCGGGAAACGGAGGCAGCGGCGATGGACGAGCAACTGCCGCATCCGGTCAAGGTCGAGCGGATGGAACGGCTGGTCGAGGTGGTGGAGCGGCGGGCAGCCGAGCGGGCGCAGCGGTTCGTGGGGCGGACCATGGACGTGCTGGTCGAAGGGACCAGCCGGACCGACGAGACCAAGTTGCGAGGGCGGACCCGGCACGGCAAGGCGGTCAACTTCGACGGCGAAGCCAAGCCGGGGGAATTCGTGCCGGTCGAGATCCAGTCTGCGACCTCGCAGACCTTGAGCGGGGTGTCGGCTCGACCCCTATCGCACCTTCTTTGAACGTAATCGCCATCTTCGGCCCGACCGGGGTGGGGAAGACCGGCGTGGCCATCGAGCTGGCTGGGCTGCTGCGGGCGCAAGGGGAGGACCCTGTTGCGGTCAATTGCGATGCGCTGCAGGTCTACGAGGGGCTGGAGGTGCTGACGGGGGCGGCCACCGCCGAGGAGCGGGAGAGGCTGGAGCATCGGCTACTCGGCTTCGTGCCGATCACGTCTGATTTCTCCGTCGGGGATTACATGCCGCTGGCGCATGCGGAGATCGATGGGGCCTTAGCGGCGGGACGGTGGCCGATCGTGGTGGGGGGAACGGGGTTGTATCTGCGGGCGGCATTGGCGGAGTTGTCGCTGCAGAGGGTGCCGCCGGAATCTGAGGACTCCGAGCTCTGGTCGCCGGAGACGCGGCACCCGTCGACGATCTTCGGGCTCGACATGGATCGGACGCAGCTCTACGAGCGGATCGACGCGCGGACGGAGGCGATTGCCGCCGCTGGCGCTATCGAGGAGGCCCGCCGCGCCGACGCCCTCGGCCCCGGTCGCACCGCCCGCAAAGCGCTCGGCTTCGACGAGCTGCTCGCCGACGACCTGGAGACGATGAAGAAGCGCTCGCGCAACTACGCCCGCCGCCAGCTCACCTGGATGCGCAAAATTCCCAACCTCGAGCTGATCGACCGTACCGGGATGAGCGACGCCGAGGTCGCGCGAGAGATCGGGATACGCTGCCGCGCGTGAAATTCGAGAAGTGGCAGGCGCTCGGCAACGACTACCTGATCCTCGAGGCGGAGCGATTGCCGTGGCCGCTGACGGAAACGCGGGTCGAGTGGCTGTGCGACCAGCATTTCGGGGTCGGCGCCGACGGGGTGCTGCTGCTTTCGCGCAGCGACGACCCCGAGTTCGTCGCCGACCTGCGGATCTTCAACCCGGACGGTTCCGAGGCCGAGCTGTCCGGCAACGGCGCTCGCGAGGCGATTCTCTACCTGCGCCGCAACGGCTGGACCGAGGAGGACGAGTTCGCGATCAGCACCGTCGCCGGGCCGATCCGCCCGACGATCACCGGTGAGCTGACCTGCTCGGTTGACATGGGACGTGCCTCGACTACCTCAAAGGACTTCCCCTCCGGTGGCGAGGACGGGCGCGGCACGCTGGAGGCTGCCGGCCGAAGCTGGAAGTTCCAGCACGTCTCGATCGGCAACCCGCAGTGCGCGATCGTCGTCGGCGAGGGTCTCGACGAGCTTGACCTTGGCGCAATCGGCCCCGGGATCGAAGGGCACGAGCTCTTCCCGAACCGGACCAACGTCTCCTTCCTCGCGATCGACGGCAGCCGCGTCCGCGCCCGGATCTTCGAGCGCGGCGTGGGGGAGACGCTCTCCTCCGGCACCGGCGCCAGCGGCGCTGCCGTCACCGCCTTCCTCCGCGGTGTCGCGAGCCCGATCGTGGTCGAGCTCGAAGGCGGTGAGCTGGAGGTGGAGATCGGCGAGGACCTCCAGGTGCGACTGAACGGCTGGGCGGAGCCCGTCTTCGCCGGCGAGCTCTCGCCAGAGTTGCTGCAGGCGCTGGCGGAGCTGGACGGCGAGTAACGCGCCGCAAGCGGCGCCGATCACGTAGATTCCCGCGCCCAATGGGCATCGCCGATCCGTCAAGACGCCTGGAGGCCATCCCTCCGTACAAGTTCCAGGAACTCGAGCAGCAGATCGCCGACAAGCGCGCTGCCGGCATCGACGTGATCAGCCTCGGGATCGGCGACCCGGACGAACCGACCTACCCATACGTCGTGGAGGCGATGCAGGAGGCGGTCGCCAACCCCGCCTACCACCAGTACCCGAGCAACCGCGGCCGCGACGAGTTTCGGCAGGGCCTCAGCGAGTTCTACGGCCGCCGCTTCGGCGTCGAGATCGACTCCAAGTCCGAGGTGATCCCGGCGATCGGGGCCAAGGAGTGCATCTACAACCTCTGCTTCGCCTTCCTCGACCCGGAGGATGTCGCCCTTGCCTCCGACCCCGGCTACCCGGTCTACACCGGCGGCCCGATTCTCGCCGGCGCCCGGGCCGAGCTGCTGCCGCTGGTCCCGGAGCTGGGTTTCGCGCCGGACCTGACCGCGGTCCCCGCCGACGTCGCCGCCAAGGCGCGGCTGATGTTCATCAACTTTCCAAACAACCCGACCGGCGCCGCTGTGCCCGAGGGTTTCTTCGACACCGTTGTCTCCTTCGCCCGCGAATACGAGATCCTCGTCGTCCACGACAACGCCTACTCGGAGACGACCTACGCCGGCTACGTCGCCCCGAGCTTCCTCGCCACGCCCGGCGCCAAGGAGGTCGGCGTCGAGGTCTTCTCGCTCTCCAAGGGCTACAACATGACCGGCTGGCGCTGTGCGGCGATCCTCGGCAACGCCGAGGCGATCCAGACCTACTGGCGGCTGAAGACCAACGTCGACTCCGGCCTCTTCGAGGCGATTCAGATGGCCGGCGTCGCCGCCCTCAAGGGTCCGAGCGAGCCGATGGAGCGGATGAACGAGACCTACACCCGCCGTCGCGACCTCGTCGTCTCCGCCCTGCGTGAGATCGGTGTCAACGTGCCCTCGCCGAAGGGCACGATCTACGTCTGGGCGCCCGTCCCCGAGGGCCACACCTCGACCTCCTTCTGCGAGCTCGTGCTCGAGGAGGCCGCCGTCGTTATCTCGCCCGGCTCAATGTACGGCCCCAGCGGCGAGGGCTTCTTCCGCATCGCCCTGACCGCGCCCGACGAGCGGATCGAAGAGGCGGTTGAGCGGATGCGCGAGCACCTCAGCTAGAGCTCGTTTTCCCGAGCGGGAAAATAGGCTTTCCCGCGGGGCTCCTGCTGAGAGTTTTTTCCCGAGCGGGAAAAATAGAGGTTAATCCGCCGGTTCGGCTGTCATCTTTTCCCGAACGGGAAAGATGGACCTGCTGCCGATTAAAGATTCACTAGAGCTTGGAGCCGCGATCCGCGGGCGGCGCTACGAGCTTGAACTGACCCAGGAAGAGCTGGCGGATGTCGCCCGGGTCACGGTGCGATTCGTGAGTGAACTTGAGCGGGGCAAGGAGAGCGCTCAGTTCGCGGGCATCCGGCGCGTGCTCGCTGCTCTGGGTCTGGACCTCTACGTGAGGCCGCGATGAACGCCCTCGACGTATATCTGCACGACGAGCGGGTCGGTCTGCTCGAGCGAGTCGACGGGGCGAGCCTGCGCTTCACCTACGACCGAGGGTGGCTAGTCAATGCCGAGACGCCGATCTCGCTTTCGCTGCCGTTGCGGGAGGAGCCTTATGAGGACTCGGAATGCCGGCCCTTTTTCAAGGGATTGCTGCCGGAGGGGGAGTTCCTGCGCTCGATCGCGCGCACCTTCCATATCTCGGCGGAGAACCCGTTCACCGTGCTGCAGGAAATCGGCGGTGAGTGCGCCGGTGCGGTCTCGCTTGTGGAGCCGGGCGGCGAGCCTCCGTTTGCCTCTGCTCCCGACCCCGAATGGCTGACCGAGCCCCAGCTCGCATCCCTGCTCGCCGAATTGCCGGCGCGTCCGCTGCTGGCGGGGCCGCATGACGAGGAAGGAGTGCGCCTCTCCTTGGCAGGAACCCGAGACAAGCTCCCGGTCCTGCTCCGGGACGACCGGGTCGGGATCACCAGGGGCCGGCCGCCGAGCACCCATATCATCAAGATGCCGCCGGAGATCGACGGATTCGTGGCCAACGAGGCCTATTGCATGGCGCTCGCGAGGGAGATCGGGTTGCCTGTGGCCACGGCGACACCGGTGCGTGCAGGCCACCTGGATGCCCTGATGGTCGAGCGCTATGACCGGTTCCGGGCGGGCTCGACGGTCCGCCGCATTCACCAGGAGGATTTCTGTCAGGCGAGCGGGCGACCCCCGGAGATGAAGTACGAGGCGGAAGGGGGACCTGGCGTCGCGGAGTGCGCGGAAATCATCAACGCGCACGCGGCCGGCCCCGGGGCCAGCCTGTTGAAATTCCTCGACGCGCTCCTCTTCAACCTTCTGATCGGCAATGCCGATGCGCATTCGAAGAACTACTCGCTGCTACTCGAGGGGCCAGGAGCGCCCAGGCTGGCACCGCTTTACGACTTACTCTCGACGCGCGTGTACGGGCGCCGGTTCGGAAGGAAGATGGGGATGAAGTACGGCGGGGAGTACCGCCCGGAATGGATCCGCGGTCGGCATCTCGACCGCCTCGGCGACGATCTAGGCATTGCCTCCCGGCGGGTGCGGAAACACGCTGATGAGATCGCCGGTTTGGCGCTCGAGCGCCGCGATGCCGCTCGCAAGGTCCTTCTGTTGCCCTGGCGAGATAACCCGATCGTTGACTCGATCGACTTGGTCGTGGCGGAGTTCGCGGACATGCTCCGCCGCGCGGCTGGCGAACCCGCCTAGGGAGCTGCTGTCTCTTCGCGCTCGGCCTTCTTGCGCCAGTAGCGGTCGAGGCCGCTCCATTGGTAGGCGGTGGGGACCGCCTGGAGTAGCTCGTCGACGGTCTCGTCGCCGATCCCTTCCGCGGCAAGATGGCGGCGGATGCGGGACTCGTTGTCGGCGTCGTACTCCTCTTTCGTCATCCGGCGCACCAGCTCGGCCTCTTCGCGCAGTTTCGCCCGCACCGCTTCGATATGGCCGGGGACGTCGTCCTCGATCGCTCCGAAGTGGGTGAGGGCGAGGCGCTGGGGAGACCAGGCGGCGACGGTGTCGAGGGACTCTTCCCAGGTCTCGACGTCGATGTCGGGCGGCGGAGTGGGGGGCACGACGAGGTTCGAAGGCGGGATGCGGCAGGCAGCGACGTCGCCGCAGAAGGCGGTGCCGGAGTCCTCGTGGAAGTAGCAGACATGGTGGGAGGCATGGCCAGGGGTGTAGGCGACCTGCATGCCGAGGACCGTCTCTCCACCGGATAGGACGTGGACGTTGCGCTCAGGCACCGGCAGGATCTCGCCCCAGAGGTAGGTCAGCTTGTCCCCGTAGAGCCGCTTAGCACTAGCCAGCAGCTTCGAGGGATCAACTAAGTGCGGCGCCCCACGTTCGTGGACGTAGACCTCCAGCTCCGGCCAGCGGCGCACCAGCGCCCCGGTCGCAGCAGCGTGATCGAGATGAATATGAGTCAGCAGCAACGCCCGCGGCCGCTCATCCCCGATCGCTTCCAGCACAGTGGACAAGGAGGACTCGGGGCCAGGATCAACCAGCATCCCCTCAACCTCCCAGCAGCCGATCACATGCGGCCGCCCCAGATGCATCACGTCGATAACGCGCACGCCTGGACCCTATGGGAGTCGGCGGGGGGGGGGGCGGGGCCCCCCCCCCGGG
>JBQCEW010000106.1:0-4243 GCA_051959815.1 Solirubrobacterales bacterium | reverse complement strand
ATGAGCTAGAAGGGACTGGGAACGCGAACGACGAGGTCGTCGACGGAGGCGACCAGACCTTTGGCGTTGCCGGAGGCGCCGACGATCACCGCCGAGGCGCGGCCGGCGAGTTCGCCGGCTCCTGCGTCGGTTGCTTCAGCGACGAGGGAGCTGCCGACGTAAGCGAAGAGTTTCGCCTGCCCGCGTTCGGGACCGCTGGTGACGTTGACCGCCCGCAGCCGCAACTTGTTCGCTTCGTTGACGCCGGCGATCGTTTTCTGGTTCTTGGCGATCGCCAGGTATTTGGTCCCGCTCCCGGTGACCTTGATCAGCTGCGCCTTGCGCTGCTGTGGGTAGACGAGGAGTTGGTACTTGGCGCCCCCTCCCGCCCTCAGCTCGAGGCCGAGATAGCCCTTGCGCTGAAGTGGAGCGGAAGTGCCGCTGAGCAGGCGCTCGGTGGCGGCGATCTCGAGGTCACGACCCAGCACCGGGGTGCGGTAGGAGCAGGCGCTGGTGCCTTTGCCGATGGTGACCCGCATCACACCGCCGACGCCCGCGCGGTCGCAACTATGACCCGAGAGCTTGACAAGCTGGCTGCGCTGGGCCAGCGATTCCATGCCGTTGCGGTAGATGCCGATCATCGCTGCCTGTGCGCCGGCGCAGAGGACGACGGCCGCGGCGAGAACCGCGAGCAGGGTGACTCGAAGGCGATGCTTGGGGATCGAAAGGCTCATTTGCTGCGCTCCCACCCTAAACACAGCAACCGACAATGGATGCGGCTTGGCGCCCTTTGAAGGGAGGATTTCGCCACCTCCGTGACTAGCCGAAGGGCGCGTGGGGGAAGTCGCCGACCCGGCGCATCGGGAAGCCGGGCGACGGCTCGCCGCCGAACACCGCCCGCACGCTCCCCTTCCTGCCCTTGCCGTAGCCGGTCCCGACAAAGCCCCGGAAGACGCCGAACCTGTCGGCCCTGGTGACCGCTAGCTGCTTCCACTTGCCGCCGACGAGGGCCTGGATCTTCACGCGTCCGCCCCGCGAGGTCGGCGTCCGCCCCCAGATCTTCAGGCCGTTGCCCTGGCGGATCGCGACGAAGGGGAAGCGGAAGGCGTACATGATTTCCTTCGGCCGCTCCTCGGCGGACTTATGCGCATAGAAGTAGAGCCCGGTCTGCAGCGTTTCGCTGAAGGGGAGCTTCGGTTCGGGCGGGAAGTCGTCGAGGCTGTACCACATGGCGTTGGCGACCCCGAAGCGCCACAGCTCCTGCAGCGCTTCGGCGATCCACTGCTTCTCGATCTTCATCGGCAGGCCGCCGGGATCGGGCGGCTTGGAGTCCCAGCCGAACTCGGTGACCCACAGCGGCGTGCGCTTGAAGGCGCTGTTGATGTGACCCGCCTTGTCAGCAGCGCCAAGCAGGGCCTGGAGCTTCCAGATGTCCCCCAGCTCGACGTTGTTGTGACCGCCTTCGTGAGTCGGGCCGCCGGTCGTGTAGGGGTGGACGTCGAAGATGTCGGCGTTGACCACGCAGCCGGGCCTGGCCGGGCGGGGGTGCCTGTTGGTGCCGGCCATGCAGAGGAGCTTGCGGGTGAAGGCCAGCGGGCCGATCGTGAAGTGCTTGACGGCAATCGGCCCTAGGCCGGCGGCGATCACCAGGTCCGAAGGGTCGACCGATTTGACCGCGCTGTAAAAGGTGTTGATGAGGGTCCGGTAGAGGTCCGGCGAGACCAGCGCGTCGCCTTCGTACTGCGGTTCGAAGAAGAGGCTGAGGTTGGGCTCGTTCAGTCCCTGCCAGTAGCGAACGCGCGGAAGGCCGTGGAAGTTGCCGCTGTAGCGCCTGACCGCGGCCCGCGTGAAAGCGGCGAGCGCCGCTGGGTCGGGATTGCAGACGACTTCGCTGGAGGACGGGGAGCAGCGCTGGGCCCAGCGTGGCGCCCCACGCACGTCGAAGATCGGCGTCAGCCCCGCCTGCACCGCCCGGGTCACCCAGTCGTCGAAGAAGCGCCATTCGTAATGAGGATCGGCGGGGTCTTCGGGGTTCCAGTTGGCCGGCTGCTGGGCGGGAGCGATCACGCTCCAGCGCAGGGGCGAGAGCACCGTGGTCGAGCCGGTGGCCCGGACGTGGTCGAAGGCGGCCGTTTCGTTGGAGTAGACGTTGGAGACGCCGGTGACCAGCGGCCGCGCCGCCGCCTCTGCGCCGCCCGCACCGAGCAAGAAGCAGGCGCAAAGAGTCAGCAGGAGGCCGGTTAAAAGGGTGGCACGGCGATGGCCGTAGCGAAGTCCGTCCATGCAGGCGCGGAGGCTAGTGCGCCACCCGGCGCCGCCGCCAGGCGTAGGCGAGGGAGCCGATCAGGGCGACGAGCAAGATCAGCGGCAGCAGCAACCCGGATTCACCCGAGCTCGAGCCGGTCACCTGTCCGATCACCTCGCCCAGCCCCGAGGAACCGTCGCCGGACCCCGCGGTGGTGGACCCTTGCGGCGCCAAGGTGTTGTCGCGGACGTTGGTGCCGCTGCCACCACCTGGGCCGCTCTGGCCACCGCCTCCTCCAGCCGCAGCGCCATGATGGGTGCCGCCGGAGCCGGAGCCGGAACCCGAGCCGGTGCCACCCTGCGAGGGGGCGGTTTCGGCAGCCACGCGGGCGGTTTCCTTGCCGATCTGCCCTTCGCCTTCAAGCTGCTTCGCGTTGTGGTGGCCGAGGACGTGCGAGGGGCTCGAATGACCGCCGTTGATCCCGTCCCCGTTGACGGCGTTGCCGCCGGAGGTCGGGATCGCCTCCGTATATTGCGTCGCCGCGCCGTTGCCCGGCGGCACGACAGTTTCAGCCGCCGCGGCCGATACAAGCATGAGTGACGCCAGCAGCGTCGAAATCCCTATCGCGATCTTCGTCAGGCCCACCAATCTCATGAAACCACATGCGCACTGAAAGTTCCGCAACTCTGGACCCATCCTCCCGGACCAGGGAACCGGCGCGCCGGGATGCTTTCGACTGGAGCGCGCTCTGGGCCTGGGCGCTCGGCTTCGTTGTCGTCGTCTATCTCGGCCTCGAAGGCGGCGGTTTTGACCCCCTCGTCAGCGATCAGGTCGGAATCGCGGTCTGGTGGGTCCTGCTCTTCGCCGTTGCCGTCACCGCCCTGCCGCGCCTGCGGCTGAGCCGCACCGCCTGGCTGGCGATCGGGCTCCTGGCCGGATTCGTCGCCTGGACCGCGCTCAGCCTCAGCTGGACCGAAAGCACCGAAAAAACCGCTGCCGACCTCGCCCGCGTCGCCACCTGCCTCGGGGTCTTCGTCCTCGCGCTCTACTCGGGGGGCGACCGCAACGGCTCGCGGATGGTGGCCGCCGTGGCCAGCGCGATCGCCGTCGTCGGCGTGGTCGGGCTGCTTTCGCGCCTGCACCCCGCCTGGTTCCCCTCCGCCGACCAGACCGCCCAGTTCCTGACGAGCGGCGAAGAACGGCTCTCCTACCCGGTCAACTATTGGAACGGCCTTGCCGCCCTGATCGGCATCGGGCTGCCCCTGCTTCTGTACTGGGCCACGAGCGCCCGGGCGGTCTGGGCACGGGGGCTCGCTGCCGCAGGGATGCCGGCGCTGATCCTGGCCAGTTACTTCACCCTCTCCCGCGGCGGGATCGCCGGCGCGGCCCTGGCCCTGGCCGTTTACCTCGTCTTCGCCGCCGACCGGCTGCCGAAGGCGATCACGCTGGCCCTGACGCTGCTCGGCGGCGGCCTCCTCATCCTCCTCGCCCACTCCCGCGAAGCCCTGGTCCACGGCAACGCCTCGGCGACCGCCCACTCGCAGGGCAACGAAATGATCTTCATCACCCTCGTGGTCTGTCTGGTCGTCGGAGCGGTGCAGGCCGGCTGGACCGCGGCCCTCGCCCGCAGTGGGCGCCCTCTCTGGCGCGGCGTCTCCCCCCAACAGGCCTGGACCGCCACCGGCGTCGCCGTCCTCATCGCGATCGTCGCCCTGCTCGCCGTCGGCGCCCCCGGGCGCGTCTCCAACGCCTGGAGCGATTTCAAGGCACCGAGCAACGAAGCGGAGACGGGAACCGGGCGCCTCAGCAGCTTCGCCGGCGAGAGCCGCTACCAGTTCTGGAGCTCGGCGGTCCGCGAGGCCAAGCACGAGCCGCTGAGCGGAACCGGCTCCGGCACCTTCCAGATCTGGTGGACCCGCGACGGCGACACCGCCGAGCCGGTGATCGACACCCACAACCTCTATCTGCAGACGGCGGGCGAGCTCGGCATCGTCGGTTTGGCCCTGCTGCTCGCCTTCG
>JBQCEW010000105.1:0-7102 GCA_051959815.1 Solirubrobacterales bacterium | reverse complement strand
TCATCGACCTGCTCAAGACCTCCGCGGCGCTCGCGCAAGCGCAGGAGTTCGCCGGAAATCTCGCCCACCGGGGCGGCAGCGTTCTGTTCGTGGGGACCAAGAAGCAGGCCCGCGACACGATCCAGGAATGGGCTGAACGCTGCAAGATGCCTTACGTCAACAAACGCTGGCTGGGTGGCCTGCTGACGAACTTCAACACGATGTCGGGCCGGATCGCCCGCCTGCACCAACTCAACGGTTGGAAAGAGGAGGGCAAACTCGACCTCCTGCCGACCAAGGAGCGGATGGGGATGGAGGCCGAACTCGCCAAGCTCGAGTTCAACCTCGGTGGCGTCCGCGACATGGACCGTTTGCCCGATGCCGTTTTCGTCGCCGACCTCAAAACCGAGGAGATCGCGGTCAACGAGGCGGCGCGCCTGCAGATCCCGATCATCGGCTTGGTCGACACCAACTGCGACCCAACGCCGGTCGACTACGTGATCCCCGGCAACGACGACGCGATTCGCTCCTGCCAGCTCGTGATCGGCACGATCGGCGGCGCGATCGAGGAGGGGGCCTCCTCATGGCGCGTGCAGGAGGAGAAGCGGATCGCCGAAGAGATGGAGCGCCGTAAACGCGAGGAGGAAGAGCGGCGCAAACGCGAGGAAGAGGAGAAAGTGCGGCGCGAAGCTGAGGAGGCCAAGCAGGCTGAAGAAGCTGCCGCGAAACAGGCGGCGGACCAGAGGGTTCAGGCCGAGGCTAAAAAAGCGGCGCAGGAGAAAAAAGCTGCCGCTGAGAAAACCGCGCAGGACAAAGGTGGCGGGGCCGCGGGTCCTGTCGACGCAGGGGACCCACCGTCTCCTGCAACTGCGCAGGAGACGGTCCCCCCTACGACGCCACCCGCGGCAGAGGCCGAGTCGGCTGACGCCGAGGCTCCGGCCGCTGAGGAGGCAGCTCCAGCCAAGGCGGAGGCTCAAGCCGCCGAGGGGCAGGCTCCGGCCGCTGAGGAGAAAAAAGCTGAGGGTGATGAGGGGGAGGCGAAATGAGCGTTACGGCTGCTGATGTGAAAGCGCTTCGGGATCGGACCGGGGCGGCGATGATGGATGCGAAATCGGCGCTGGTGGAGGCCGACGGGGACGTCGAGCGGGCGGTGGAGCTGCTGCGGGTGAAGGGGCAGGCCTCGGCTGCCAAGCGTGAAGGGCGCGGCACCAACGAGGGCGTCGTCGCTTCCTACATCCATGCCAACGACAAGGTCGGGGCGATGGTCGAAGTGCAGTGCGAGACCGATTTCGTCGCCCGCAACGAGGAGTTCCGGGTCTTCGCCTACCAGGTCGCCCTGCACGCGGCTGCGACCGCGCCGCAGTACGTCTCCACCAACGAAATCCCGGAGGAGGAGCGGGCGGCCGAAAAGAAGGTCTTCGAAGAGAAGGCGCGCGAAGAAGGCAAGCCCGACAACGTCGTCGAGAAAATCGTCGAGGGGCAGCTGAGCAAGTGGGCGAGCGAAGTCGCGCTGCTCGACCAGACCCACGTCAACGCCGAGAAGCACGAGGGCAAGACGATCGAGGAGCTGCGCCAGGAGCTGGCGGCGAAAACCGGCGAGAACGTCCAGATCGCCCGCTTCTCCTACTTCCGCGTCGGCGAATAAGCTGCGCGGCAGTGACCGACTCCCCCGAGCCGCGCTTCGGGCGCATCCTGCTGAAGCTCTCCGGCGAGGCCCTGATGGGCCGCCAGGACTTCGGCACCGATGGCGCTGAGGTCGATCGGATCGCCAAACAGGTCGCGGCCGTCCGCGGGCGCGGCGTCGAGGTAGCGATCGTGGTCGGCGCCGGCAACATCTATCGCGGCCTCGACGGGGCGGCGAGCGGGATGGACCGCGCCACCGGCGACTACATGGGGATGCTGGCGACGGTGCTGAACGCCCTGACCCTGCAGGATGCGCTCGAGCGACAGGGCCAGCACACGCGGGTGATGTCGGCGATCGAAGTGCAGGAGGTCGCCGAGCCCTACATCCGCCGCCGCGCCATGCGCCACTTGGAGAAAGAGCGGATCGTGATCTTCGCCGCCGGCACCGGCAACCCGTTCTTCACCACCGACACCGCGGCCGCCCTGCGGGCGCTGGAGATCCACGCCGAGGCGATCCTGATGGCGAAGAACGGGGTGGAGGGCGTCTTCGACTCCGACCCAGCGACCAACCCGGATGCCAAGTTCATCCCCGCGATCACCCACAAAGAGGCGATCGAGCGCGGGCTTAAGGTGATGGATTCGACCGCCCTCTCGCTCTGCATGGACAACGACTTGCCGATCTACGTCTTCAACATGGGCGACGAGCAGAACATAGATAGGATCGTCTGCGGCGAGAAGGTGGGGACGCTCGTCTCCAGCGAACCCGCTGCCTAGGAGGACGGACCGACCGTGGAGCTGATCGACGAACTGCTTGCAGACGCGAAGGAGCGGATGGCCAAATCGGTCGAGTCGAGCCGTGGCGAGTTCGCCACCGTGCGCACCGGCCGCGCTTCTCCGGCGCTGCTCGACCGGGTCACCGTCGACTATTACGGCAATCCGACGCCTCTGAAACAGCTCGCCAACATGGCCGCCAGCGACGCCCGGCTGCTGACGGTGACGCCGTTCGACAAGAGCGCCCTGGGAGCGATCGAGAAAGCGATCCAGGAGTCCGACGTCGGCCTGACGCCGAGCAACGACGGCAACGTGATCCGCCTGCAGATCCCGGAGATGACCGAGGAGCGGCGGCGCGAGATGGTCAAGGTCGCCCATGGCGTTGCCGAGGAGGGCCGGGTGGCGGTGCGCAACGTCCGCCGCGACATCATGAGCGACCTGCGCGACCTGAAGAAAGAAGGCGAAGCCGGCGAGGACGACGAGCGCCGCGCCGAGACCGCCCTGCAGAAACACACCGACGAGGCGATCGCCGAAATCGATGCTCTTCTGAAGGGCAAGGAAGAGGAGATCCTCGAAGTCTGAGGATCGGCGGCTCGCCGGAGTGACCGCAGCCAAATACGTAGCGATCATCACCGACGGGAACGGCCGCTGGGCGCAGCAGCGAGGCCTGCCGGTAGTCGAGGGGCACCGGGCCGGGGCGAACACGTTGAAGGCGCGGCTGCGGGATGCGGCCGAGCTTGGGATCGAGGAGCTGACCGTCTACTCGTTCTCGACTGAGAACTGGAGCCGGCCGCCGCAGGAGGTCGAGGGCCTGATGCGGATGTTCGCCGAGCGGGTCGCCTCCGAAACGCCGGAGCTGAAGGAGGAAGGCGTGCGGATGCGGTTCATCGGCCGGCGCGAGGGCGTCGATCCGGGTCTGGTCGAGCAGATGGAGTGGGCGGAAGCGGAGACCGCCGAGAACACCCGGATCACCCTTTTCGTCGCTTTCAACTACGGCGGCAGGGCGGAGATTCTCGACGCGGCGCGAAGCTTCCAGGGAGACTCCGAAGATGAGTTCCGAAGCCACCTCTACGCGCCCGAGATGCACGACCCCGACCTCTTGATCCGAACCAGCGGCGAGCAGCGCCTCTCCAACTACCTGCTCTGGCAATGCGCCTACTCCGAGCTGGTCTTTCGCGACGAGCTCTGGCCGGACTTCGGCCGCGGGGCGCTGGAGGCGAGCCTGCGTGAGTACGAGACGCGCCAGCGGCGGTTCGGGAGCAGGGCATGATGGCCGAGGGCGAAGAGCCGCGGGTGCGGGTCGACCTCTTCGACGACGAGATGTTCGAGGAGGAGCCGCGGGCGCCTCGGAGGGCGCCACGCGAGCCGAAGAAACGGCGCCGCCGTGGCAGCGGCGAGACGGCGAAACGTGTGCTGGTGGCGCTGCCCTGGATCGCCTTCGCGATCGCGATCACCGTCGCCGGCGGGATCGTCTTCTCGCTAGCGATGGTCGCGATCGGCATCGTCGCACTGCGCGAGTGGGGCGTCATCGCCTCGCGTTACCGGCCGCTGCTTGTCCCCGCCTACATCGCCGTCACGGCCTTGATCGTCGCCGCCTATCTGGGCACCGCCTTCAACGTCCTCTACGTCATCGCGGGCACCTTCCCGCTGCTCTTCTTCTTCGCCGCCCGGCCCCAGCACCAGGACGGGGCGACGGTCTCGATCGGGGTGACGCTGCTGGGGGCTCTCTGGATCGGAATTCCCCTGGTCCACGCGGTCTTCCTCCGCGAACTACCCAACCACGGCGCGGGCCTGCTGGTCGACGTCCTCGTCGGCACCTTCGTCGCCGATACCGCCGCCTACGCGACCGGCCGCATGTTCGGCAGCCACAAAGTCACCCCCAATCTCTCGCCGAACAAGACCGTCGAGGGCCTCGTCGGCGGCTTCCTGATCGGCACCATGGCCTTCTGGTTCGCCGGCCTCTACCAGGACTGGCTCTCCGGCATCGATGCCCTGATCATCGGTGCCGCCGTCGCCGCCATAGCCCCGATCGGCGACCTCTTCGAGTCGATGCTGAAGCGCGACCTCGGCACCAAGGACACCGGCACCCTCTTCGGCCCCCACGGCGGCCTCCTCGACCGCCTAGACGCCCTCTTCTTCACGATCGTGATCGGCTACTACCTCGCGGTGGCGCTGGTCTACTGATGCCGAAACCGTAAAAACCCTTATAGAGCACGGGTTTTTACGGTCTCGGGGACCAACCAGGCCGCTCCGTATCCTCTAATGGGCATGAAGAAGGTTCTCGTACTCGGGTCGACCGGGTCTATAGGAACGCAGGCGCTGGAGGTGATCGGGCGCTCGGATGAGCTGCAGGTCGTCGGGTTGGCGGCCGGCTCGGCGTGGGAGGGAACGGTTGAGCAGGCGCGTGAGCATGGGGTACCGACGATCGCTTTGGCCGACGCGGACGCTGCGGAGCAGGCGCGTGGGAACTGGAGCGGGCAGGTCCTTGCCGGTGAGGAGGGGATTCGGGAGCTGATCGCTACTTCCGGCGCCGATTTAGTTCTCAACGCGATCGTCGGGGCGGCTGGCCTTGGCTCGACGATCGTCGCCCTCAGCGAGGGGATCGACGTCGCCCTCGCCAACAAGGAGAGCCTGGTGCTGGGAGGCGAGCTGGTGATGGCGCTGGCCGAGGCGACGGGGGCGCGGCTGCTGCCGGTCGACTCCGAGCACTCGGCGCTGTTCCAGCTGATCGGGGCGGAGGCGCCGGGGACGGTCGAGCGGCTGGTGCTGACTGCTTCGGGGGGACCATTCCGCGGCCGCGACGACCTCGCCGAGGTCAGCGTCGCCGACGCGCTCGCTCATCCCACCTGGCGGATGGGGGGGAGGATCACGATCGACTCGGCGACGCTGATGAACAAGGGCTTCGAGGCGATCGAGGCGCACCACCTCTTCGCCGTGCCTTATGAACGGATCGAGGTAGTCGTTCACCCGCAGTCGCTGATCCACTCGCTGATCCACCTCAACGACGGCTCCTCGCTCGCCCACCTCGGCTACCCCGACATGCGGGTGCCGATTTCCTACGCGCTGCACTATCCGGAGCGGGCCGACGTCGACGTGCCGCGGCTCGATCTGGCCGCCGCCGGCTCGCTGACCTTCGAGGAGCCCGACCTCGGGACCTTCGCCTGCCTGCGTCTGGCGCTGGAGGCGGGCCGGGCCGGGGGGACCGCGCCGACCGTCCTCAATGCCGCCGACGAGGTCGCCGTCGCCGCCTTCCTCAAGGAGCGGATTCCGTTCACGGCGATCCCCGCGGTGATCGAGCGGGTTATGGAGGAGATGCCTGCGCAACCCGTCACCCACTTCGACGACCTCTTCGCCGCCGACGCCGAGGCGCGCGAACGCAGCCAGGAGCAGGTCAGGGAGGTGGCGCCGGCATGAGCTGGCTCTGGGTCTTCATCGGTTTCTGCTTTCTGATCATCATCCACGAGGCCGGGCACTTCGTTGCCGCCAAGGCCGTCGGCATGCGGGTCGAGCGCTTTTTCCTTTTCTTCGGGCCGACGATCTGGTCGTTCAAACGCGGCGAAACCGAGTACGGCGTGAAAGCGATTCCGCTTGGCGGCTACGTGAAAATCACCGGTATGAACCCGGAGGAGGACGTCCCTCCGGAGCACGAAGCAAACGCCTACTTCCGCAAGCCGGTCTGGAAGCGAATCGTCGTGGTCGCCGCGGGGCCAGCAGTGAACATCGTGCTGGCGTTCTTGATCTTCTTCGGAGTCTTCTCGCTCACCAATTCCTTCCCCGAGGGCACCCAGTCGGTAGCCAGGGTGGTGCCGAAGACGCCAGCGGTGGGCGTACTGAAGCCCGGCGACAAGATCCTCGCCGTAGATGGGAACGCCTATCGGGATCTCGGGGTCAACGACCGGATCACCAAGTTCCGGGAAGACATCGGATCGCACGAGTGCGCCGGCAAGGCGAAGCCGGGCTGCGTCGCCAGCACCCCTGTGAGGCTCATGGTCGAACGGAATGGCAAAACGATAGCTCTCTCTATTCGTCCTGAATACAACTCCGCCGCGAAGCAAACGCTGATCGGGTTCGGTTTCGGGGAAAGGGGCGTCGATTTGAACGAGGGCGAAGCGCTTGACCATGCCACCGGGACGATGTGGGGCGTGGTCAGCGGTACCTTCCACGTCTTCACCCACCTCTTCGAATCCGAACAGCGAAAGCAGGTATCCGGCGTGGTTGGGATCAGCGACGTCGGTCACCAGGTAGTCGAAAAAGGCCTGGAAAAGGCGCTTTTGCTGCTGGCTCTGGTCAGCCTCTCGCTCGGCCTGATCAACCTGCTGCCGGTCCTGCCGCTGGACGGCGGACACATCCTCTGGGCGCTGGTCGAGAAACTGCGCGGGCGGCCGGTCTCGCTGCGGGTGATCGAGCGGGCGACGGTGGTCGGGTTCGCCCTTGTCCTGATGCTGATGTTCATCGGCCTCTCCAACGACATCGGCCGGATCACCGGCGAAGGCTTCAAAGTCCGCTAGCCGGCAGGCAGGACTCGGAAGCGCCAGGAGGCGGGAGTGGGATCGACCTCGCCGCCGCTGCGGGCGCGGACGAGGAAGCGGTGACGGCCGCTGGCCACCGGCTTGGCGGTGAATGGCGAGCGGCAGTGGCGGTAGGGCTTTCCGTCGAGCTTTAATTCGAAAAAGGCTCCGTCGTCGCTGGAGGAGAATAGGAATGTTGGGGTGCGGTCAAGGGTCCGGCG
>JBQCEW010000104.1:0-3349 GCA_051959815.1 Solirubrobacterales bacterium | reverse complement strand
TTCGTCGCCCCCCACCCGGCTGGGTACAAGCCCTAGCAGGGACCGAGGGGGGGTGCCCCCCCCCCAACAAATTTGTTGGGTGGGGTGGTTTGACCCGGGCGACCATTCCAAGAAAGAGAAAAACAAACCCAGAGGGGGGGGGACCAATTTGTTTGTGTTTTTTTTTTTGTTTTTATACACCAAAAACCCCCACCCCTCGACTGACGTGGCCGTGCACTGGGCTTGCGGTTGCTGGCGTGATTTGTCTAGCGGCAGCTATCGCGCGGGAGGCGCCTCGCGCGCCACCCGGCGTTTGCTGCGGATGGGATGGAGGGTCGGTACCCCTCCGAACGGCTTGTACTTCTCGGTCATGGCAATCTCGGACGGCTGGAAACGATCCACCCGAGCAAGTTGAGTGAGGAGGGGTACCGACCCTCCGTACCTGCTACGGCTAGTACCCAGCCGGGTGGCGCGCGACGAAGCCGACGTTGTCGCGCAGTTCGGAATGCCAGCGCGGCCCCGTTTCGCCGCCTTCGTCACCGGAGGTGTCCCAGCGGTAGCCGGCGATCACGGCGTAGGCGTGGCCGGCGTTGGCGTAGACGGTGATCCAGCGGCCTTCGCCTTCTTCGCCCCAGGACTCCATCGGGCCGGAGGGCAGGGGGCTTTCGAGGAAGTGGCCGCCGTGGAGGGCGAAGCTGACCGAGCCGGAGCAGTCGTAGCCGGCGTCGTTCCAGCGGGCGTGCCCGCCGCCCCAGATGTAGGGCTTGCTGCGGATCTTGTTCGCCGCGGCGATCACGGCCTTGACCCGCGGCGGGGCGCTTGCCGGCGGGATCAGCATCCCGTTGGCGAGCAGCTTCGCTTTCGCGGTCGGCGTGCAGATATCGAATTCGGCGGGCGAGAGGCCGCCGCTGGTACAACGAGCGGAGGCGCTGCCCGGGGCGATCAGAGCGGTGGCGAGGAGGGCCAATACAAGTGCCAGCCCAGCCAACCTGAAGTTGTGGCGCAAACCGATTCTCCTTCGTCGGCCTACGGGGTTAGCTGTCGGCCTAGCGCGAAAGGAGCTTGCGCCCCCGCCTATGTGGCGGGCTCGGCCCGAAAACGTGGTTCCCCCGCTCCCGCTGCGCCTTTGGCGCTTGGGACTCGGCGTTCCGGTTATCGAACGCGGGCAGTGTAGTCGATCGCCCGGCGTCGTGCTCACAAAACGCAAATATTTAGAAAGAGATCCCGCTCCCATCGAAGTTCTGTTCGACACGAGGGCTGGTAGCTTGCGCCCTGGGATGAACCTTTCGGGCCGAAAAGCGCTCCTGACCGGGGCGACGGGAGGGCTCGGTAGGGCGATCGCCAAAGCGATGGCCGAGCGGGGGGCGCAGCTGACGCTGAGCGCCCGCAACCGCGAGGCGCTGGAAGCGCTGGCGGCGGAGCTGCCGGGCGAGGGCCACACGGCGCTGCCCGCCGACCTGGCCGAGCCCGACGTTGCCGAGCGCCTGGCCGCCGAAGCCGCCGGCACCGAGATCCTCGTCGCCAACGCCGGCCTGCCTGCCGCGGGGAAGGTTGAGGAGTTCAGCGCCGAGGAGGTGAAGCGGGCCCTGCGCGTCAACCTGGAGGCGCCGATGCTGATGGCCCGCGCCCTCTACCCGGCGATGGTCGAGGCCGGCTCCGGCCACCTCGTCTTCGTCGCTTCGCTCTCCGGCAAGGCCGCCAGCCCCCGCAGCGCCATCTACAACGCAACCAAGTTCGGCCTCCGAGGCTTCGCCCTCGGCCTCAGAGCCGATTTGGACCCCAAGGGCATCGGCGTCTCGATCGTCTCCCCAGGCTTCATCCGCGAAGCCGGAATGTTCGCCGACGCCGGCGCCAAGCCGCCGCCGGGAATGGGCACCTCCACCCCCCAGCAGGTCGGCGCCGCCACCGTCAAGGCAATCGAGCGCAACAAGGTCGAGGTGACCGTGGCGCCCCTTCCGCAACGAGCCGGCGCCCATCTCGCCCTGGTCAGCCCTTCACTCAGCGTCAGAGCTCAATCCGGCTCAGCGGGTCAAAAGGCGGCGCAGGCCATCGCCGACGGGCACGGGCCGGACAAGCGCTGAACCAGCCCCCACGTCCGTTTTCCTAGGATGGAGTCGTGAGCAGCGATTCCTTTGGCGCCCGGTCCGCCCTCCAGGTAGGAGGCAAGGACTACGAGATTTTCCGACTCGACGCGCTGCAGGAGAAGTTCGACGTCGCCCGCCTGCCCTACTCGCTCAAGGTTCTGCTGGAGAATGTGCTGCGCTTGGAGGACGGGACCTCGGTCACCGCCGCCGACGTCGAGGCGATCGCCTCCTGGGACGCGGCCGCCGAGCCCAGCGTCGAGATCCCCTTCCAGCCCGCCCGGGTGCTGATGCAGGACTTCACCGGCGTCCCCGCCGTCGTCGACCTGGCGGCGATGCGCGACGCGATGGAGGAGATCGGCGGCAACCCCGCCGCGATCAACCCCCTGGTCGACGTCGACCTCGTGATCGACCACTCGGTACAGGTCGACGCCTTCGGCAACGAGCGCGCCTTCGCGGTCAACGCCGAGCGCGACTTCGAGCGCAACCGCGAGCGCTACTCGTTCCTCAAGTGGGGCCAGCAGTCCTTCGACAACTTCCGCGTCGTCCCGCCGGCGACCGGCATCTGCCACCAGGTCAACCTCGAGTACCTCGCCCAGGTCGTCTACAGCCGCGAGAACGGCGGCGTCCTCCAGGCCTACCCCGACACCCTCGTCGGCACCGACTCGCACACGACGATGGTCAACGGCCTCGGCGTCCTCGGCTGGGGCGTCGGCGGGATCGAGGCCGAGGCGGCGATGCTGGGCCAGCCGATCTCGATGCTGCTGCCGCAGGTCGTCGGCTTCAAGCTCTCCGGCGAACTCCCCGAAGGGGCGACCGCGACCGACCTCGTCCTCACCGTCACCGAGATGCTGCGCCGGCGCGGCGTCGTCTCCAAGTTCGTCGAGTTCTTCGGGCCGGGTCTGCCGACCCTAGGCCTCGCCGACCGCGCCACCCTCGGCAACATGTCGCCGGAGTTCGGCTCGACCTGCGCGATCTTCCCGGTCGACGCCGAGACCCTGCGCTACCTCGATCTCACCGGCCGCCCGACCGAGACGATCGAGCTGGTCGACGCCTATGCGCGCGAGCAGGGAATGTTCCATGACGCGGGCCACGACGAGTCGAGCCCGGACCCGGTCTTCTCGGAGATGCTCGAGCTCGACCTCGGCGAGGTGGAACCGAGCATCGCCGGCCCGAAACGACCGCAGGACCGGATCCCGCTCGCCGAGGCGAAAGAGTCGATCTTGGAGGCGATGTACGAGTTCTACCCCGAGGCCTCCTACCAAAATGGCAACTGCCGCTAACATGCG
>JBQCEW010000103.1:0-8651 GCA_051959815.1 Solirubrobacterales bacterium | reverse complement strand
CGCCGCGCCGCTGCTGCTGGCGGTCTACGAAGAGGTGCTGAAGGCCGGCGGCAACCCGATGCTGAACGTGGCGCTCGAGGGCCAGGTCGCCGCCTACTTCAAGCACGCCACCGACAAGCAGCTGGAATGGATCTCCCCCTACGCCGAGTGGATGGTCGACAACGCCGACGTGCGGATCGCGATCGGCGCCAGCACCAACACCCGCGAGCTCTCCGGGGTGCCGCCAGAGCGCCAGACCCTGCGCCAGTCGGTCACTGGAGACCTGATGACGCGAGCGATGAAGCGAAGCGCCGAAGGCAGCTACCGCTGGGTCTACACGCTCTACCCGACCAGCGCCTACGCCTCCGAGGCGGAGATGAGCCTTGCCGATTACGAAGACTTCTACTACGGCGCCTGCCTGGCGACCGACCCGGAGCCGCTGACCGCTTGGAAGCGGGCCTCCGAGGAGACGACGCGGCTCGCCGAGTGGATCGAGGGACATGAGGAGGTGCGGGTGACCGCGCCGGGCACCGACATCAAGCTCGGCATCGCCGGCCGCACGTTCATTCCCTGCATCGGCGACAACAACATGCCCGACGGCGAGTTCTTCACGGGTCCGGTCGAGGACTCGGTCGAAGGGGTCGTCAGCTTCCACCTGCCGGCGGTGATCGGCGGACGGGAGGTCTCGGGGGTGCGGTTGCGTTTCGAGTCCGGCAAGGTCGTCGACGCCTCGGCCGACCGGGGCGAGGAGTACCTGCTGAAGCTGCTCGACACCGACGACGGCGCCCGCACGCTCGGCGAGCTTGGCATCGGTACCAACTACGGGATCGGCAAAGGCACGCGTGAGGTCCTGCTCGACGAGAAGATCGGCGGCACCGTCCACATGGCCGTCGGCGCCAGCTATCCCGAGTCAGGCGGCGAGAACGAGTCCGCCGTCCATACCGACCTCGTCTGCGACCTGCGACTGGGCGGCAAGCTGGAAGTGGACGGCATGGTGATGCAGGAAGACGGAAAGTTCGTCGTCTGAGCTACATCCGAGTGAGGATCGCGACCGTCGTACCCAGGAAACCGACGAGCATCGTTCCGATCAGGCCCCAGGTGAGTTGCATCAGGTTGCGGTTCATTGCGGCGATCTCTTGCCGTACTCCTTGGAACTCACCTTTCATTTCGGCCCGCACGGCCTGAAATTCACTCTTCATCTCGCTGCGCACGGCACGGAATTCCTCGCCCACGTCGGCGAAGCCGGCTTCCATCCGTCGGTCGAGATTGTCGACCTTCTTATTGAGGTCGTCGAGACGCTCGTCGGTCCAGGTTTCCCTTGCCATCACGGCCATGATGGCACCCTACCGGTTCAGGTGCAACGTTTTGTGCGCGAAATTTAAAAGTTGCGCAACAAGACTGTCGCGGGACTGGAACTGACGGTTCTGGGGCAAGCAGTGCAAGGACGCAGGGAGCGTGGCGTGCTTTTGCACGCGAGCGACTGAGGACGCCGCAATGCGCCGCCCCAGGGCCGTCAGGAACTACTGGTTCGGGATCGGCGATCCAGCCAGGAGGAAGAACCAGACGGTGAGGGCCAGCATCGCCAGCATCACCGAGCTCATCAGCACCGCCTCGACCACGGTCACGGAGCTGCGCATCGGCGCCGTGTCCCGCATGCTCTTCAGCCAGGTGGGCCGGATCGGTTCCAGCCGATTGGTGCCGGTGATGCGGATATAGAGGTTGTTGAGGCGACCGATCAGCCAGGCGACGATGAGGATCGAGGCGATGATCCCAACGGCTACGACCGCATAAGGGCCACCGCTTGGGAACTGCGTTTGCGAGAGCTTGGAGGCGATGTAGACCCAGCTCAGCGGGATCGCCGTCCAGAGCGAGAAAGCGGCGAGGAGCATGGCGAGGAAGACGAAGCTCGCGGCCACGCCTCGGCCCGCTCGGTGGGTGTGCGTCTCCGTTGCCATGGGGCTCAGTTCATAGAATGGCAGGCGATGTCCGGGCACTCCAAGTGGCATTCGATTAAACACAAGAAGGGCGCCGCCGATGCGAAACGCGGCAAGCTCTTCAGCAAGCTGGCGCGCGCGGTGACCGTCGCGGCGCGCGACGGCGGTGGCGACCCGGACCACAACCCGACGCTGGCGACGGCCATCCAGAAGGCCAAAGACGCGTCGATGCCGAAGGACAAAATCCAGAAGGCGATCGATGTCGGCACCGGGGCCGGCTCTGATGGCGCCGCGATCGAAAGGGTCGTCTACGAGGGTTATGGGCCGGCCGGCGTCGCCGTCCTCGTTGAGGCGCTGACCGACAACCGCAACCGCGCCAGCGCCGAGATCCGCCACGCCTTCTCCAAACACGGTGGCAACCTCGGCGAGCCCGGCTCGGTTGCCTGGATCTTCGAGAAAAAGGGCGCGATCGTGGTCGACGGCAGCCGCTACGGCGAGGACGACCTGATCGGCGCGATCGACGCCGGTGCCGAGGACGTGCAGGTCGACGAGGACAAGCTACGGGTCATCTGCGATCCCGCCGACCTCACGGCCGTCAAGGAATCGCTGGAAAGCGAAGGAATCGAGTTCGAATCCGCCGGGCTGGCGATCGAGCCGAAAAGCACCGTCGAGGTGAAGGGCCACGACGCCGAGCGGGTGCTGAAACTGCTGGACGCGCTCGACGACCAGGACGACGTCGACGAAGTCTTCGCCAACTTCGACATCCCGGCTGACGTTCTCGAGCAGTTGGCCGCTTGAGGGGTCGAGGGGACCCCTCCGTCGCAATTTGGGGAGGCTCCTACGGGGTCCCCTCGACCCCTGATCCGGGGCGCCTAGGAGGCATCCGATGAGATGCCGAGAATCAGTTCGCATGCAGGTTGTAATGGGCATTGACCCAGGTGCGGCGAACTTGGGTTTTGGAATTGTTCGCGTAGAGGGCAACCACATGGTGGCCCTCGACGGTGGCGTCGTCGAGACCACGCCCGAGCTGCCGATGGAGCGCCGGCTGGCGCGGATTCACGAGGCCCTGCGCGAGCTGATCGCCTGGCACGAGCCGAAGGCGATGGCCCTCGAGGAGGTCTACTTCGGGAAAAACGTGCGCTCGGCGATGGCGGTGGGTCAAGCGAGCGGGGTCGCGATGCTGGCAGCGGCCGAGCATGGCGTCGGTTGCTTCTCCTATACCCCGCAGGCGATCAAGATGGCCGTCTGCGGCTCCGGCGCCGCCGGCAAGCGCCAAGTGCAGAGGATGGTGGGGACGCTGCTGGGGCTGCCCGAGCCGCCCTCGCCCGACCACGCCGCGGATGCGCTGGCGGTTGCGATCTGCCACGGCGGCAGCGGCGGTCACCGGCAGGCAGTCGCGGCTGCTGGGGCGGAGAGCAATGATTTGAAGGAGCGGATCGCAGGGTGATCGCGGCGGTGCGCGGAGAGGTGATGGTTCGCCGTCCCGACCACGTCGTCGTCGACGCCGGGGGCGTCGGCTATCGACTCGCGGTCTCCGCCGAGACGCTGAAAGCGGTTCCGGCAGCCGGCAGCGATGCCTTCCTCCACGCGGAGCTGATCGCCCGAGACGACTCGCTCTCCCTCTACGGCTTTGCCTCCGAGGAGGAGCGTGACCTGTTTCGGCTGCTGATCACCGTCAGCGGCGTCGGGCCGAAAGTCGCGATTGCCACCCTCTCCGGCGGCAGCACGCGGGACCTGCTGCGGGCGATCGCCGCCGGCGACGCAAAACGCTTCCAGGCGGTGCCCGGGATCGGCAAGCGGACCGCCGAACGGATCATCGTCGAGCTGCGCGAGAAGGTCGCGGGCGCCCTCGAGGAAGAGGTGGTCGCGATGGGGGCGGAGGAGGGCGGCGCCCGCACCCTCGCCCGCGACGGGCTGGTCAACCTCGGCTATGCGCCGCTCGAAGCCGAGCAGCTACTAGATGGCATCGAGGGCTCCGAGCCGCAGGAGCTCGTCGCCGCCGCCCTGCGCAAGGCCGGGGCGTCGAGGAACGCGGCATGAGCGGACCTCCCGACATCGGCGGCAACCGCATCCGCACCCCGGGGCTCGGCGGCGAACCGGTGCCCGTGGACGCGGAGGTCAAGGTCCACGACGCGCGGGCGGAGGCTCCCGACGAGGAGCTCGACCGTTCGCTGCGGCCACCGACCCTGGACGACTTCGTCAATCAGCAGCAGGTGACCGATCAGCTCGCGATCTTCATCGAGGCCGCTAAGCGGCGCGGCGAGCCGCTCGACCACGTCCTCCTCGCCGGGCCGCCTGGGCTTGGCAAGACCTCGCTCGCCCACATCGTCGCCGCCGAGCTCGGGGTTCCGATGGTGCAGACCGCCGGGCCCGCGCTCGAGCGTAAGGCCGACGTCGCCTCGTTCCTCACCTCCTTAGAGCCGGGCAGCGTCTTCTTCATCGACGAGATCCACCGCCTCGGCCGCGCCGTCGAGGAGACGCTCTACCCCGCGATGGAGGACGGCGAGCTGCCGGTCGTCCTCGGCCAGGGAGCGGGAGCGCGAACCGTGACGCTGCCGCTGCCGCCCTTCACGCTGGTCGGCGCGACCACCCGCGCCGGTCTGCTGACGACGCCGTTGCGCGACCGCTTCGGCGTCTCCCATCGACTGGAGTACTACGCCCCCGAGCACCTGGCGCTGATCATCGAGCGTTCCGCCGGGATCCTCGGCGTCGATATCGACCCGGGTGGGGCGAAGACGATCGCGGCGCGTTCGCGGGGGACGCCGCGGGTCGCCAACCGCCTGCTCAAGCGCGTACGCGACTTTGCCCAGGTGAAGGACAGTGGCCGGATCGGCCCCGAGGTCGCCGCGGCGGCACTGGAGATGCTCGAGGTGGATGCCGGCGGGCTCGACCGCAGTGATCGCACCCTGCTGGAGACGATCGCGACCAAGTTCGGCGGCGGGCCGGTCGGCCTCTCGACGCTGGCGATCGCGATCGGCGAGGAGCAGGACACGATCGAGGACGTGCTCGAGCCGTACTTGCTCCAACAGGGCTTGTTGAAGCGGACTCCGCGAGGCCGGGTGCTGACGCCGCGGGCCTACGAACATCTTGCGATACCCGTGCCTGAGGGTGCCGCGAGCCTCTTCTGAGCCGCGCCAGCTAGCCTGTCGAAATATGCCGTTTTTCATCTGTCCGAATTGCGGACACCGGGAGGTGAGCGGGGAGCGGACCGCGGGGTTCAGCACCCGCCCCAAGGGCTGCTCGAAATGCGGCTTCGGCTTTGTCTTCGAATTACTCGACGATTATTATCCGGCTCCCAATGCTGCCTTTTTCGTCTGTGACAAGCAGGGTCGCGTGATCGACGCCGGTAAAGGCAGCTTCGAGCTGACCGGTCTGACCGACGAGGACGTGATCGGTCGCCCGGTGAGCGAAGTCCTCGGTCTCGACTGGATCGACGCCGGCGACGGCGGCGAGGAGGCCGACACCAATGGCGACGGCGTCACCGACCCGATCGAGACCTCGCTGGAGTGGGGCGTGCGCTCGCTCGGCAAGCGGGTTTCGGTAAACGCGGAGGGAGACCTGCCGGCGCAAGCCGTCGCGGACGTCTTCCCCGCCTACGACGATGACGGCGGGTTGCTACTCGTCCTCACTCCGGAGGGCTAGCGATGGGGACCCGGCGTCGCCACCTCTTCGTCCTCCTGTTCGTAATCGGCCTCGTCGCGGTCTCCGCGCTCGTCATCGCCAGCAAGGAAACGAAGCTCGGTCTCGACCTCCAGGGCGGCCTCGAGCTCGTCTATCAAGGGCAGGCCACGGGCACGACGACCGAAGTCACCGGGGAAGACATCGACCACTCGATCTCGATCATCGAACAGCGGATCAACAAGCTCGGCGTCTCCGAGCCGGAAGTGGCGCGCCTCGGCACCGATGAGATCACGGTCAGCCTGCCCGGGATCACCGACGCCAACCGCGCCGCCGAACAGGTCGGCAGCACCGCGCAGCTTTACTACTACGACTGGGAGCCGAACCTGATCGGCCCGCAGCGGGTGATCGGCGGCAAACCGGGCCGCGAACCTCCGGAAGCAGCGCTGAAAGAATCCGAAAAACGCTGGCAGGAAGCCGGTCGTAGCTTTACCAACAAAGAGAGCAAACAGCTCATCTTCGCCGGTGCCTACCCGACCGCCTACGACGCGGCGCAGCTCGCCGCCGAACAGGAACCGGTCAAGGACTGCTCGGAATGCTCGGTGGCGAAACCGCGCTACTACCTCTTCGAGAAGGCGGAGCCGCACGAACTGATCGCCGGGCCGGAGCTGTCGAAAAAGGACCTCTACATCAGTCCGACCGGCGAAAAAAGGCCGAAAGACGGGATCGTCGTGAAAGTCCCGGCCGGCACGATCGTCGTTTCCGAATACCCCTCGAAGGAAAACGGCCAGATCGACGAATCCGTCGACCCGGGTTGGTTCGCGCTCAAGGACAAACCGGCGCTGAGCGGCAGCGAAATCACCAATCCGGAACAGACCTATGGCCCGAACAACGAACCGATCGTCACCTTCGAATTCACCGGCAGCGGCCGGGAAGCGTTCCATGAAACGACCCGGCGGATCGCCCAGCGAGGCCAGGCGTCGGCGATCGGACCGGTCAGCGAAGAAGAAGCCGAAGCCCTCTCCGGCCACTTCGCGGTCGTACTCGAAAACGAAGTCAAGACGCGACCGATCATCAATTTCCAGGCGAACCCGGACGGGATCGACGGTCGCACCGGCGCCGAGATCTCCGGTGGCTTCAGCAGCATCGGGGACGCGCAGGAACTGGCGACGACGTTGCAGATCGGCGCCCTGCCGATCAACCTGAAGCTGATCAGCGAGACCCAGGTCTCGGCGACCCTCGGCAGCCAGGCCCTCCACGACGGCATCAAAGCCGGGATCATCGGCCTCAGCCTCGTCGTCATCTTCCTGCTCCTCTACTACCGCTTCCTCGGCCTGATCGCTTCGATCGCGCTCGGTGCCTACGGGGTGATCTTCTTCGCCCTGATCAAACTGATCCCGATCACCTTAACCTTGCCGGGGATCGCGGGCCTGGTGCTGACGATCGGCGTCGCCGCCGACTCCAACATCGTCATCTTCGAGCGAATAAAGGAGGAGGTGCGGGCTGGGCGCTCGATGTCGAGCGCGATCACCGCTGGCTACAAACGCGGGATCAGCACGATCGTCGACGCGAACGTCGTCACCCTCCTGACCGCGTTCATCCTCTTCGTGCTCGCCACTGCGGGAGTCAAGGGCTTCGCCTTCACCCTCGGCGTCGGCACCATCGTCTCGCTGCTGACCGCGGTCGTCTTCACCCAGGCGCTGCTCGGCAGCATGAGCCGCTCGCGGCTGCTGCGTTCGCCGGCCGCTCTCGGCGCCGGCGGCGAAGGTAGACGCTGGCATTTCGACTTCATGGGCGCGAGCCGCTGGTTCTTCTCGATCTCCGGCGTGATCCTGCTCGTCGGCGGTCTGGCCTTGGCGACCAAGCAGCTCAACTTCGGGATCGACTTCGAGTCCGGCACCCGGATGACCGCGGCGCTGGAAAAGACGACCGACGAGGAAGGGGTGCGGGAAGCGCTCGAGTCGGTCGGGATCAGCGGCGAGGAGGTGCAGCAGGTCCACGACCCGAACTTCGGCGACAACGTCTTCCAGATCCAGTCGCATCAGCTCGAACCCGACGAGGTGCACGAAGCCGAAGCGGCTCTGACCTCCAAATACGGGATCGTCGAAAACGGGTTCGAAAACACCAGTGTCGGCCCGACCTTCGGGGAACAGGTGGCCAACAACGCGCTGAAGGCGCTGATCTTCTCGCTGCTGGTGATCTGCGGCTACGTGGCGCTGCGGTTCGATCCGAAGTTCGCGGTGCCGGTGCTGATCGCCATCTTCCACGACATCCTCATCACCGGGGGCGTCTACTCGTTGACCGGAAAAGAGGTGAACAGCGGGACGGTCGCCGCTTTCCTCACCATCTTGGGTTACTCGATCTACGACACGATCATCGTCTTCGACCGGATCCGCGAGAACGTGCCGCGGATGCCCCGGGCTGCCTTCTCGCAGATCGTCAACCGCTCGATGAGCGAGGTGCTGACTCGTTCGCTGGCGACCAGCTTCTCGACCTTGCTGGCGGTCGGCTCACTGCTGATCTTCGGCGGCGCGACCCTGCAGGACTTTGCCTTCGCGATGCTGGTCGGAATCGCCTCCGGAACCTACTCGTCGATCTTCATCGCCTCGCCGGTGCTGACGGCCTGGAAGGAACGCGAGCCGGGCTTCGTGCGGCGTCGCCTGCGGATCGCCGAAGTCGAGGGCGGGCGGGTTCCGGCCTATGCCGACGAGATCGAGACGGCGAAGCTGGGACGCGACGACGAGCGCGAAGCGGAACCCGCCGCGGTGGCCGAGGAGCCCGCCGCTGAGGCCGCACCTGGCGCGGTGGCAACGGTGGAGCGGACCGGAGACGGCTCGGGCAACGGCGCCGGCGCGATTGGCAACGGCGACAGCGAGGCGGCAGAAGCCGCTTCCGCCGAACGGCGCAAACGCAATGCCGAGCGGAAAGCGCGCCGCCAGGCCCGCCGCAAGCACGGGAGGAGCCGCTGAGTTATGGCCCTGGTCGTCTTCTTCACGATGGGCATCGCCCTCTGGCACTTCACCGTCTTCCTGCCGGAGCGCTTCTGGCAGGGGATCGTCGGCGCCTTCCTCGGCTCGGTGATCGGCGCGGTCCTGTTCGGGTTGATAGTCGAGCTGATCA
>JBQCEW010000102.1:0-2715 GCA_051959815.1 Solirubrobacterales bacterium | reverse complement strand
GGCACTGCGCGCGGCGCTGATCGAAGGACGCGAGGACCTGCTCGCGTTCAAAGACATCGCGACGCTGCGGGATGCGGGGGTCGAGCGCCCGCCCGATGCGCCCACGGACTGGTTGGGTGCAGCGGAGGCGGCTCGCAAGCGCGGGATGAAAAAACTCGCGGGGCGCCTAGAAGAGAAGGCGGGCTAAGCCCCAGCCTGAGACGACCGCCCAAACGCTCTCCAGGAGGACGAAGCCCCATTGGGTGGCTAGGACCGCCAGGACGGCGAGGATTGCCGAGCCGAGCAGGTTGAGGGTGAGATAGAGGCGGGAGTCGGGGCGCATGCGGTTGAACTGGACTGCGGCGAAGGCAGCGAGGATCAGCAGGGCGCCGACGATTTGGACGGCTTGATCCATCGCGCCACGGTACCTTCGCGCGATGGACCAGGCCGCCCTTCC
Source organism: Solirubrobacterales bacterium (assembly GCA_051959815.1). Taxonomy (GTDB): domain Bacteria; phylum Actinomycetota; class Thermoleophilia; order Solirubrobacterales; family 70-9; genus VAYN01. The sequence continues at coordinate 2,279 of JBQCEW010000102.1, read as the reverse complement.
CCTCTTCGACCACGGTCAGCTGCGCAAGCGGTGGCGGTATGTCGCGGTTTTCGCCGAGGAGCTGATGCTCTGTGCCGCTCGCGCCGAGGTGGGGCCGATGGCGCAGTCGTTCTGGGTGCTTTGGGATCGCGAGGCGCGGCGGCAGTGGGCTCACACGGCGCTGCTGCCGGGCAGCCGCGAGGTCGTCTTTGATGGGGCACGCCTGGAGATCGACGGGCCGGGGTTGTGCGCAAGCCTGGAGCTGGGGGAGGCGGTGCCGATCGAGGCGATCTGCCCCAGCGGCAAGAGCCTGGCCTGGACGCGCAAGCGCGCTGGAATGCCGGTCACGGGGACGGTCGAGGTGCCGGGGCAGCGGTGGCAGGTCTCCGGTCGCGGCATCGACGACGAATCGGCCGGTCACCACGCGCGCCACACGAGCTGGCGCTGGTCGGCGGGCGTCGGCGAGTCGGTCGAGGGACGGAACGTCGCCTGGAACTTCGTCGAAGGGATCAACGACCCCCCGCAGGGCAGCGAGCGTGCGATCTGGATCGAGGGCGAGCCGAGTGAGCCGCCCCCGGTCCGCTTCCGCGGCATGGACGGCGTCGACCTCGGTGACACCGCCTCCCTCAACTTCATCTCCGAGTCAGCCCACGCCCACGACGACAACTATCTCCTGATCCGCTCCCGCTACCGCCACCGCTTCGGCAGCTTCAGCGGCGCCCTCGGCGACCTCACCCTCGCCGGCAGCCTCGGCGTGATGGAGGAACACGACGCGCTCTGGTGAGCGCATCCGACTTTCTACCCACCCGGCTGTGTCGAAACTCGGATGCGCTACCAGGTGTCGACGAAGCGGTGGGCGCCGGGTGGGCGGGTGTCGCCGGCGGCGGTGAGGGTCGAGGCGATCAGGCGCCGGGTCTCGGCCGGGTCGATCACGTCGTCGAGCTCGAACAGGGCGGCTGCGTTGAGCGCCTTCGCGTTCTCTTCGGCTTGCGCAGTGAGGTCGCGGACGCGCTGCTCGCGCTCGGCCTCGTCCGGGATCGCCTCCAGCTCCTTGCGCAGCGCCAGCCGCACCGCCCCCTCCAGCCCCATCGGCCCGAGGTGGGCGCTCGGCCAGGCGAGCGTCAACAGCGGCTCGTGCAGGCTGCCGCCGACCATCGCCTGGGCGCCGAGGCCGTAGCCGCGCCGCAGGACGACGGCGACGAGCGGCGTCCGCAGCGCCGCCCCGGCGACCAGCAGCCGCGAGGCGTGGCGGACGAGGCCGGTCGCCTCGGCGTCGGGGCCGACCATGTAGCCGGGCGTGTCGACGAGGGAGACGACCGGGAGGCCGAAGGCGTCGCAGAGCTGCAGCAGTCGCGCCGCCTTGTCAGCCGCATCCGAGGTGACCGCGCCGGCCATGTGGCGGGTGTCGTTGGCGATGACGCCGAGCGGGCGGCCCTCGATCCGCGCCAGCGCCGTCACCATCTCCGGCGCGAAGCGCTCGCGCAGGAAGGTGACCGAGCCCTCGTCGCAGAGGGTCTCGACGATCGGTCGGGGATCGTAGGCGCGGCGCCTGCGCTCCGGGACCAGCTCGCGCAGGCGCGCCTGGTCGGGCTCGGCGCCCGGCGCGGTCGCGCCCTGGATGTAGGCGAGCAGGTTCTTCGTCGGGGTGGTCGCCTCCGCCTGGTCGACGGCGACGTGGTCGACAACCCCGTTCGGCGCCTGCATCTCGATCGGGCCGACCTCGTCCGGAGGCACGTCGCCGAGGCCGCCGCCGGCGATCATCGCCGGACCACCCATCCCCAGCGAGCTCGCCTCGGTGGCGACGATCAGGTCGGCACAGCCGGCGATCACCGCGTTGCCGGCGAAGCAGCGGCCGTGGACGACCGCGATCCGCGGCACCAGCCCGGAGAGCTTCGCCCAGAGGGCGAAGGCGCGGGTGTCGAGGGCGGAGACGACGGGGTAATCGGTATCGCCGGGACGACCACCGCCCCCCTCGGCGTAGAAGACGACCGGCAGGCGCATCCGCTCGATCAGCTCGAAGAGGCGGTCCTTCTTGCGGTGGCCGAGGGCGCCCTGGGTCCCCGCCAGCACGGTGTAGTCGTAGGAGAGGACGGCGCAGGCTGCCCGCTCGGGGTCGAAGAGGTCGCCGTTGACGCGGGCGGTGCCGGCGAGGAGCCCGTCGGCGGGGGTGCGGGCGATCAGGTCCTCGAGCTCGCGGCGGCCGCGCTGGGCGGCGATCGCGTAGCGCCCATACTCGACGAAGGAGCCGGGGTCGACGAGGTCGGCGAGGTTCTCGCGGGCGGTGCGCCCACCGGCGGTGT
>JBQCEW010000101.1:0-2726 GCA_051959815.1 Solirubrobacterales bacterium | reverse complement strand
TAGGTCAAGGAACTCCTCGACGAGTACGACTTCCCGGGCGAAGAGACCCCGATCATCAAAGGCTCGGCGCTGAAGGCGCTGGAAGGCGACGAGGAGGCCCAGAAAGCCGTCTTCGAGCTGGCCGCGGCGCTTGACTCCTACATCCCGGAGCCGACCCGCGAGCTCGACAAGCCCTTCCTGATGCCGATCGAGGACATCTTCTCGATCACCGGCCGCGGCACCGTCGCCACCGGCCGCATCGAGCAGGGCGTCGTCAACACCGGCGACGAGGTCGAAATCGTCGGCATCCACCCGGAGACGAGCAAAACCACCGTCACCGGGGTCGAGATGTTCCGCAAGATCCTCGACGAGGGTCAGGCGGGCGACAACGTCGGCTGCCTCCTGCGCGGCACCAAGCGCGAGGAGATCGAGCGCGGCCAGGTTCTCTGCAAGCCGGGCTCGATCACGCCGCACACCAAGTTCAAAGCCGAGGTCTACTGCCTGAAGAAGGAGGAGGGTGGTCGTCACACCCCGTTCTTCTCGGGCTACCGGCCTCAGTTCTATTTCCGCACGACCGACGTGACCGGGATCGCCAACCTCCCCGAGGGGACCGAGATGGTGATGCCGGGCGACAACGTCGAGATGACGATCGAGCTGATCCAGCCGATCGCCATGGACCAGGGTCTGCGGTTCGCCATCCGCGAGGGTGGCCGCACCGTCGGCTCGGGTGTCGTCTCGGAGATCATCGAGTAGCGACGCCACCTGGGACGGGCGCCCGCCCGTCCCACCCGCCGAAGGGCGGGAACAACTGAAAGGACATACGACCGGGGCGGCGCCCCACCAAAGGGGCCCCGCCCTCTTTGCGCGGTAAAGCGAAGAAAGACAAGAGAGAAGGCAGCACGAAGTGGCCACCATCGCGGCACAGAAAATCCGAATCCGACTGAAGGCGTACGACCACGACGCCATAGATCGGGCTGCCAAAGAGATCGTCGAGACCGCTGAGCGCACCGGCGCCAGCGTCTCCGGTCCGGTGCCGCTGCCGACCGAGAAAAACGTCTACTGCGTGATCCGCTCGCCGTTCAAGGACAAGGACTCGCGCGAGCACTTCGAGATCCGCACCCACAAGCGGCTGATCGACATCCTCCAGCCGTCGCCGAAAACCGTCGACTCGCTGCAGCGCCTGGACTCGCTGCCGGCGGGCGTCGACATCGAGATCAAGCTTTAGGGGTTTGCGATGGCGGCGATCCTTGGCAAGAAGCTCGGCATGACCCAGGTCTTCAAAGAGGACGGCAGCGTCGTCCCCGTCACCGTGATCGAGGCCGGTCCCTGCAAGGTCACCGCCGTCCGCGACGCCGACCGCGACGGTTACCAGGCCGTCCAGCTCGCCTTCGGCGAGGTCAAGCAGGGCAAGCTCTCGAAGGCCGAGGAAGGTCACCTGAAGAAGGCCGGCGCGGCGCCGATGCGCCACCTGGTCGAGTTCCGCGACGAGGACCTTGGTGGCGAGGAGGGCCCGAAGGTGGGCGACGACGTCACCGTCGCCGGTTTCGAGGCCGGCCAGAAGGTGAAGGTCGCTGGGATCTCGATCGGCAAGGGATTCCAGGGCGGGATCAAGCGCCACAACTTCAGCCGCGGCCCCGTCACCCACGGCTCCCACAACGTCCGCGCCCCGGGTTCGATCGGCGCCAGCGCCTTCCCCGCCCGTGTCTTCAAAGGCATGCGGATGCCGGGTCAGATGGGCAACAAGCGCATCACCCAGAAGGGCCTGGAAATCGCCGACGTCGACACCGACCGCAACCTGCTCCTGATCAAAGGCTCCGTGCCCGGCTCCCGCAACGGAATCGTCGAGGTGAGGACCGATGGCTAGCGCCAAAGCCGCGATCCTCGGCAAAAGCGGCAAAGCCGACCTGCCGAAAGAGCTCTTCGCCGAGCCGTTCCACCAGTCGCTGGTGCACGAGGCCGCGCGCGCGGACCTGGCGTCGCGCCGGCGCGGCACCGCCTCCACCCTGACCCGCGGCGAGGTCGCCTTCACGACCGCCAAGGCCTGGCGCCAGAAGGGAACTGGCCGCGCTCGTGTCGGCACGCTCGGTGTGCCGAACCGCTTCGGCGGCGGCGTCGCCTTCGGCCCGAAGCCGCGCCACTACACGGTCAAGGTCAACCGCAAAGCTCGCCGCCGGGCGATGCGCTCCGCGCTCTCGGTGCACGCCGAGCGTGGCTCGGTCGCCGTCCTCGACGCTTCCGCCTTCGAGACTCCCTCGACCAAAACCGCTGCCCAGGCGCTGCAGAAATGGGGCGCGAAGAACCCGCTGCTGGTGATCGTCACCGCGGAGGAGATCGGGGCGATGAAGAGCTTCCGCAACCTGCCCCGCACCCAGGTGCTCGAGGTGGGCGCAGCCGGAGTCGCCGACGTGATCGGCGCCGCCGCGGTCGCCATCTCCGAAGCCGCTCTCGAGACGCTGAAAGAGAGGCTCGCCTGATGGACGCCCGCACGATCCTGATCCGCCCGGTGATCTCGGAGAAGAGCTATGCCCTGATCGCCGAGGGCAAGTACACGTTCCGGGTCGACGATCGCGCTCACAAGACGCAGATCGCCCAGGCCGTGGAAGAGGTCTTCAACGTCGACGTCGCCGAGGTGCGGACCGCGAAGGTGCGCTCAAAGCCGAAGCGCCGCGGCCTGACCAAAGGCAAGACCCGCGCCTGGAAGAAGGCGATCGTCCAGCTCGCACCGGGTGAGCGGATCGAGTTGTTCG
>JBQCEW010000100.1:0-5087 GCA_051959815.1 Solirubrobacterales bacterium | reverse complement strand
CGATGTCCAAGACCGCCACCACCAGTCCCAAGAACGGGCTGCGGGGACTCTCCGTGGAGCGTCGCTTCTCCACGCCCGGCGTGCATCCTTTCGACCAGATCGAGTGGGAGATCCGCGATGCGGTGATCGGCAATCCGGAGAGCCCGGCCTTCGAGCAGCGCGGGGTCGAGTTCCCGAAGAGCTGGTCGCAGAACGCAACCAACATCGTCGCCCAGAAGTACTTCCGCGGCAAGCTCGGCAGCCCCGAGCGCGAGAGCTCGGTCAAACAGATGATCGGCCGGGTCGCCGGCACGATCGCGGGCTGGGGTCGCGAGCTCGGCTACTTCGCCTCCGAGGAGGACGCCGACGCCTTCGAAGCGGAGTTGGCGGCGATCCTGCTCAACCAGAAGGCGGCCTTCAACTCGCCGGTCTGGTTCAACGTCGGCTTCGAGGAGAAGCCGCAGTGCTCCGCCTGCTTCATCTTGAGCGTTGACGACACGATGGAGTCGATCCTCGAGTGGAACACCAAGGAGGGGATGATCTTCCGCGGCGGCAGCGGCTCGGGCATCAACCTCTCCAACATCCGCGGCTCGGTCGAGCACCTCTCCAAGGGCGGCCTCGCCTCCGGCCCGGTCAGCTTCATGCGCGGCGCCGACGCCTGGGCGGGGACGATCAAGTCGGGCGGCAAGACGCGACGGGCGGCGAAGATGGTCGTCCTCGACGTCGACCATCCGGACATCGTCGACTTCGTCCAGTGCAAGGCGAAGGAGGAGGAGAAGGCGGCGGCCCTGCGCGACGCCGGCTTCGACATGTCGATCGACGGCGAGGGCTTCACCTCGATCCAGTACCAGAACGCCAACAACTCGGTCCGGGTCACCGACGAGTTCATGGAGGCGGTCGAGGCCGGCGAGGAGTGGCACCTGACCGCGCGCACGAACGGCGAATCGGTGAAGACGCTCGACGCGCGCGAGCTGATGAACCAGATCGCCGACGCCGCCTGGCGCTGCGCCGATCCGGGCATCCAGTACGACACCACGATCAACCGCTGGCACACCTGCCCGGAGTCGGGCCGGATCAACGCCTCCAACCCATGCAGCGAGTACATGCACGTCGACAACTCGGCCTGCAACCTCGCCTCGATCAACCTGATGAAATTCCGCCGCGAGGACGGCAGCTTCGACGTCGCCGACTTCGAGCACACCGTCGACATCGTCTTCCTCGCCCAAGAGATCGTCGTCGGCCCGTCGAGCTACCCGACCGAGGAGATCGGCGAGAACGCCCGCCGCTTCCGCCAGCTCGGCCTCGGCTACGCCAACCTCGGCGCCCTGCTGATGTCCGACGGCCTCCCCTACGACTCCGAGGAGGGACGCAACGTCGCCGCCGCGATCACGGCGCTGATGACCGGCCGCGCCTACCGCCAGTCGGCGCTGATCGCCGCCGAGGCGACCGGGCCGTATGACGAGTATGAGAAGAACCGCGAGCCGCACAACGGCGTCATGCGGATGCACCGCGACGCCGCCTATGAGGTCGACGGGACCGGGATCAAGGGCGAGCTGCTCGAGGCCGCGCAGCGGGCCTGGGACGAAGCGGTCGAGCTCGGCGAGGAGCACGGCTACCGCAACGCGCAGGCGACGGTGCTGGCCCCGACCGGGACGATCAGCTTCCTGATGGACTGCGACACGACCGGGATCGAGCCCGACTTCTCGCTGGTCAAGTACAAGGAGCTCGTCGGCGGCGGGCAGATGACGATCACGAACCGCTCGGTGCCGCTGGCACTGCAGACGCTCGGCTACAACGACGCCGAGATCGACCAGATCGAGGCCTACATCACCGAGAACGGCAAGATCGTCGGCGCGCCTGGCCTGAAGGAGGAGCACCTGCCGGTCTTCGACGTCGCAGTCGGCGAGCGGGCGATCACCCACACCGGCCACATCGACATGATGGCCGCAACCCAGCCTTTCCTCTCCGGGGCGATCTCGAAGACGGTGAACATGCCGCAGTCGGCGACGGTCGAGGACATCGCCGACGCCTACACGCGCGGCTGGAAGGGCGGCCTCAAGGCGCTCGCCATTTATCGCGACGGCTCGAAGACGGCGCAGGCGCTGCGGACCGATGCGCAGGAGGAAAAGGCGGCGGAGGCCGAGCAGCAGATGCCCGAGCCGGTCCGCAAGAAGATGCCGAAGGAGCGCGAATCGATCACCCACAAGTTCGCGATCGGCGGCCACGAGGGCTACATCACCGCCGGCAAATACGACGACGGCACCCTCGGCGAGATCTTCCTCACCGACATCGGCAAGGAGGGCTCGACGCTGCGCGGGCTGCTCAACGCCTTCGCCACCGCGATCTCGCTCGGCCTCCAGTACGGGGTGCCGCTGGAGACCTTCGTGCGCAAGTTCAGCTACATGCGCTTCGAGCCGGAGGGCATCACCGGCAACCCGGAGATCCCCTTCGCGAAATCGATGCCGGACTACATCATGCGCTGGCTCGCCAGCCGCTTCATCGAGGACACCGAAGTGCTCGAGGAACTGGGGATCATGACCGACGAGGTCAGGGCCAAGAAGGACACCGAGCAGCTCGGCCTCGGCATCGCGACCGACACCGCCGGTCCCGCCAACGGCAACGGCCACGCGAACGGGGGCAACGGCAACGGAGGCGCCTCCGCCAAGCCCGTCCCGGCAGCTTCGGCGCTGACCGAAGACCCCCCGGTCCGCCCCGCGAAGATGCAGGGCCTCGACCTCGGACCGGCCTGCGAGCAGTGCGGCGGCATGATGCAGCGGACGGGTAGCTGCTACACGTGCAGCAGCTGCGGCAACAACACCGGCTGCGGTTGAGCCGACAACCGCAAGCGGGCGCCCAGGGCCTCTAGCGAGGTGGAGCGATGGTCCCGGAACTCGAGATCGATCACCTCGTGATCGGGGTCCGCGACCGTCGAGCCTCCGATCGCTTCTACTCGGAGGTGCTGGGCGCCACCGTTGAGACCAGCCGCAGCGGCAGGGCCGCCTACCGGATCGGCAGACAGCGGTTGAACGTGCATGAGCCTGGCACCACCGCCTCACCGCTGGCGGCGGACCCGGTCCGACCCGGCAACAGCGACCTCTGCTTCGTCTGGCCGCAAGATCCCGAGAGCGCCATCGCGCACTTGCGCGCCCACGACGTTGAGATCGTCGAGGGGCCGGTCGAGCGCCACGGCGCCCAAGGGGCCGGCGTCAGCGTCTACTGCCGCGACCCCGACGGCAGCCTGATCGAGCTGATCTCCTACAGCTAGAGCTCGACGCCCCGGCCAACGAGCCACTCGCTGAGCGATTCAGGCGGGTTGCCTTCGAAGGCGAGACGGACGCCCTCGCGGAGGACGTGGTCGCCGTTGTCGGCCTGGCCGGGATTGGTGGCGAGCCAAAAGGCAGCGGCCGCGGCAGCCAGGGCCGCGGGGTCGTCGCCTTCGGGGTCGATGCCCCGGGCGGTGCTGAACAGCACCCCACGCAGATCCTCAGTGGCGGTGGTGGGACGGTCGTCGTCCTCGAAGCTCTCGAAGAAGGCCCTGATCGCGTCGTCGGAGCCGTCGGGATCGACGATCGCCGCCGCCTCGCGCACCACTTCGGAGATGGTCGGGATCGTTTCGCGGTTGCCGGGCTTCATCGGCAACCTCCTACCCCGACCTCAGCTCAAAATCACCTCGGCGTCGTGCCTTGGCGTCTCCGTTATCGCGCGGCGGAAGACTCGCTCGGAGGACGGGTTGGCGGGTTTGATCTCCCAGCGGCGGACCAGCTCGCGGAGGACCACCTGCATCTCGAACTGGGCGAAGGCGGCGCCCAGACAGCGGCGGACGCCGCCGCCGAAGGGGATCCAGGTGTAGGTGCCGGGCGGGTTGTCGAGGAAGCGCTCGGGCAGGAAGCGGTCGGGTTCGGGGTAGATCTCCGGGTCGCGGTGGATCAGGTGGATGCTGGGGACGACGCGGGCGCCGGCCGGCAGCTCATAGCCGCCCAGCTCGACCGCCTCGGTCAGCTTGCGGATCACCGCGACGATCACCGGCCGCAGTCGCAGCGTCTCCTGGATCGTCGCCGTCAGGTAGGCGTCCTCGCCGGCCTCGACCTCGTCGCGCAGCCGTTCCAGCTTCTCGGGGTGGCGGGTCAGCCGCTCCATCGCCCAAGAAAGTGCCGTAGCCGTGGTCTCGTGGCCGGCGACCAGCAGGGTCAGAAGCTCGTCGCGGATCTCGGCGTCGCTCATCGGGCTGCCGTCCTCGTGGCGAGCCTGAACCAGCATCGAGAGGACGTCGTCACGCTCGGCGAGGTCCTCGGCGGTACGCCGCTCGGCGATCTCCCGCGCCAGCAGCCCGTCGACCCGCTCGACACGGCGGCGGAAGGTGCCGATGTTGTTAATCCGATCGGGGCCGATCAGCAGGATCGGCAGCAGCACCACTGGATTGGTGGTCAGGTCGAGGAAGTCCCGCAGCGCGTCGCGCAGCTCGCCCATCCGCTCGCCGCTGTGGACACCGAAGACGGTCTCGATCACGATCTCCAGCGTGATCGCCTGCATCCGCGGCCGCAGCTTGTAGGGGGTACCGGTGGGCCAGCTCTCGATCTCACGGGCGGCGATCTCGGCCATCTTCTCGCCGTAGGCCTGCATCCGCTCGCCGTGGAAGGGCGGCAGCAGCAGCTTGCGCTGGGCGATGTGCTTCTTCTCGTCGAGGACCAGGACCGAGTTCTCGCCGAGGATCGGCCGCAGGATCTGATTGCCCTCGCCGGCGTGGAAGACGCGCGGGTCGCCGGTGAAGACCTGCTTGACCAGCTCGGGGTCGGTGATCACGACCCAGTCGCCCTCGTAAGCGATGCGGACCGTGAACATCGGTCCGAAGCGGGCGCGGCCCTGCTCGAGGAACCACTGCGCTTTGCGCGACCAGATCGCCGTCTGCAGCGCCCGCGGCATCCGCGGCCCGGGCGGCAGGCCCATGATCGGCGCCAGGGCGTGCCCGTTGGTCGAAGCCGCAACAGTGGCGGTCGCCTCCATAAACACCAACTTACCCCCACGCCTCTGCGCCAATGTGTGACTTTCGTACGGCAGGTGCAATCGCGTGGTTCCTTTGTCGGCTCCTGCCCGACAAAGGAACCACGGCT
>JBQCEW010000099.1:0-3040 GCA_051959815.1 Solirubrobacterales bacterium | reverse complement strand
GCCGGCCACCAGGGCTACGTCACCGACCTCCTCGTAACCATGCTCACCGGCGACGACGCCACCTCCGCCGTCGTCTACTCCTGCGGCCCCCCCGCGATGCTCGAGGCGGTGCGCTCCCTCTGCGCCGAGGCAGGCGTCGCCTGCGAGCTGGCAATGGAGTCGCCGATGGCCTGCGGGTTCGGCGCCTGCTTCGGTTGCGCGGTGCCGAAGGTCGACGGCGGCTACATGCGGCTCTGCGTGGACGGACCTGTTGTCCGCGGCGATGCCGTCGCGGAGGTGGTCCATGCCTGATTTCTGCGGCATCGAGCTTGCGCACCCCGTAATCAACGCCTCCGGCACCTACGACGCAATCGCGGCACGCAAAGTCTTCGGCTACGAGCTTCTGGAGGAATTCCCCTTCTCCGCCTTCGTCTCGAAGACGATCACCCCCGAGCCGCGAGCGGGCAACGCGCCGCGGCGGATCTGGGAGACCCCCGCGGGGATGATCAACTCGATCGGCCTTCCCAATAAGGGCCTGGAAGGTTTCCTCGCGGAGGACCTGCCGCAGTTGGCGGAACTGCCGGTGCCGCTGATCGTGTCGGTGATGGCGACGAATCGGGAGCAGTTCAGTCGGCTCGTCCAGGAGGTCGGCGAGCGGGACGAGGTCGCAGCTATCGAGCTGAACGTCTCCTGCCCGAACGTGCATTCCGGTCTGATCGTCGGCGAGCAGCCGTCGGAGACGGAGGCGCTCTTGGAAGCGCTGCGACCTCTCACCGAGAAGCCGCTGATCGTGAAGCTGACGCCGAACGTGGCCGACCCCGGAGCGGTGGCGGTTGCGGCTGAACAGGGCGGGGCGGATGCGGTGTCTTTGATCAACACCCTGAAGGCAAGTGCGATCGATCCGGCGACCGCTCAACCCGCGCTCGCGGCTGGCCACGGCGGCCTCTCGGGACCGGCGGTGCGGCCGATCGCCCTGCAGCAGCTCCGCGCCGTCACCGCCGTAACGGAGATTCCCGCCATCGGTATGGGTGGAGTCTCCAGCGGGGCCGATGCGGCCGAATTCATCGCCGCCGGAGCCGCCCTCGTCGCTGTGGGAACTGAGAGTTTTCGAGACCCTTGCGCGGGCTCGCGCATAGCAAAGGAGCTGGAAACTCGCGTGTACGAAGCGGCTCAGCGCCTGTAGACGCTCGACCTCCAGTAGAGGTTCAGATGAATTTTGGGGCAATTTGGTCTTGGCACCTTGCGCACCCCCAACCCGCGGCTATACTCGCCGCCCACATGGCTGCCTCACCAGTCAAGTCTTCGCTCGCGGCACCCGAACGCTCGCTCGACCAGCGCATGGAGGCGCTGAAGCGTGCGAACGACATCCGCACCGCCCGCGCGAAGCTGAAGAAGGACCTGAAGGCCAACCGGGCGAGCATCCAGACGATCCTGCTCGATCCGCCGGAGTACGTCATGACCGCGAAGGTCTTCGACATGCTCCTCGCCGTCCCCAAGTACGGCCGCGTGAAGGCCAACCGGATTCTCAACCAGTGCCGGATCTCGCCGTCGAAGACGATCGGCGGCCTTTCCGAGCGCCAGCGCGCCGAGTTGATTTCTCAGCTACGTCGCTAGGCGACCGCTCCTCCGGTCATCATCCCGGCCCGCGTGGCCAAAGTCTTCGTCATCACCGGGCCGTCTGGGGTCGGCAAGGGCACTCTGATCAGGGAGCTGCTGAAGCGCGTCCCGGACCTGGAGCTCTCGGTCTCGGCGACCACCCGGGCGCCGCGCGAGGGAGAGGTAAACGGCCGCGACTATCACTTCCTCACCCCGGAGGAGTTCGAGCAACGGGTGGAGGAAAAGGACTTCCTCGAGTTCGCCACCTACAGCGGCAACCGCTACGGAACCCTGCGCAGCGAGGTGGACCGCTGCCTCGACGCCGGCCGTTCGGTAGTGCTGGAGATCGAGGTACAGGGTGCCCAGCAGGTGCGAGCCGCCAAACCCGACTCCGTCCAAATCTTCATCGCCCCGCCCGACCCAGCCGTCCTGCGCCAGCGCCTGATCGGTCGCGGCACCGATTCAACCGAAGCAATCGACGAGCGCCTGAAAGTGGCCGAGCAAGAGCTGGCCGTCAAAGAGGACTTCGACCACCAGATCGTCAACGACGACGCCAACCGGGCAGCCGGAGAGCTGGTCCAAGTGGTGCGCGCCGAGTTAGGCCAAGCGTCGGAAGGCTGATCCTCTAGACTCGCCGCCGATGATCAAACCACGCGTAGACAAGCTTCTGGAGCACTCTGACTCGCACTACGCCGCTGTCGTCGTTGCGGCCAAGCGTGCTCGTCAGATCAACAGCTACTTCCACAACCTCGGTGAGGGCGGCTTCGGGGAGTACCCGCCGCCGATGGTCGATACGGCCGGTGAGAGGAATTACCTCTCGATGTCGCTCGAAGAGCTCGCCGAGGGCAAACTGAAATACGAGTACCGCGCCTAGCTCCGGCGTTGCCCGCAGGGCGGGCGTCGTCTAAAACCGGGGCATGGCACGACTGCTTTTAGGCGTCAGCGGCGGCATCGCCGCCTATAAGGCCCTGGAATTGGCGCGGCTGGCGACGCTGGCCGGCCATGGCGTGCGGGTGCTGATGACCGAGACGGCCACCCGCTTCGTCGGCGCCGCCTCCTTCGAGGGCATCGTCGGCGCCCCGGTGCTGATCTCGGAGTTCGAGCGCGACCCGATGCGCGGCGCCTTCCCAGGCGAAGATGCGGTCGCCCACGACCCGATCGGCCATCTCGAGCTGGCCGGCCGCTGCGACGCCTACCTCGTCGCGCCGGCCTCGGCCAACACCGTCGCCAAGCTCGCGACCGGCGCCGCCGACTCGATGCTCACGACCTCCTTCCTCGCCTGCACTGCGCCACGCCTGGTGGCGCCGGCAATGAACGACCGCATGTACGCGGACGCCGCCACCCGGGCGAACCTGGAAACCCTGCGGGAGCGGGGGGTGGAAGTGATCGAGCCCGAGGAGGGCAAGCTCGCCTCCCGCGGCGAGTACGGGCGCGGCCGGCTACCCGACCCCGAGCAGTTGCTCGC
>JBQCEW010000098.1:0-3927 GCA_051959815.1 Solirubrobacterales bacterium | reverse complement strand
CCTGAGGGCCCAAAGCTCGGAGTCGCCAGCTCGCGCAATGCCGAGCGCATGTCGTAGAGCATCAGCGAGGCGAGGGCGAAGCGGTCGGTGACCGCGACCGCGGCCAGGCCCTCGTTGCGGATCGCGAAGACCTCGCCCTGCTCGGTGGCGATGTGGACCTGCTCGACCGGCACGCCCTCGGCGGCGTCGGCAACTCGGAACAGCGCCTTCGCGTCCTCGGCCCAGCGCTCCGGCTCTTCGCCGGTCGCGGCCAGAACCTCGCCGTCCGGCCCGAGAACGGCGGCGCCGCGCAGGTCCGGCGACATCTCGGCCAGGAAGGCCAGCGCCGCCTCCGCGGACTCGCTGCTGGGGGTGGCGGTTGCGGGAGCGTCGGGCATCTGCGTGAAAATACCGACCGTGTCCCTTGCCCGAGCTTCCTGGATCACCACCGTCGTCATCTGCGCGATCGCCGCGATCCTTTTCGCCTTCAGCGGCTACACCGGCTACGCGATCACCCTCGTCGCGATCGGCCTCGCGGCGAGCGTGAACCTGTTGCCCCCGCCCTAGCCGGAGCGGTACGGCCCTTCTTCGCGCTCGCGGAAGGAGGTCTCCGGCTCGACGTGGATCAGGACCTCGGCCTGGGGGATCTCGGCCTCGATCGAGTCGCGCATCTCGTGGGCGAGCTCGTGGGCGCGCTCCAGCGTGGTGCCGGAGCGGTACTGGACGTGGAAGTCGATGTGGCGGCGGGAGCCGGCGCGGCGGGCGCGGAGCTTGTGGTAGCCGGCGACCTCCGGGGTGCGGGCGGTGGCGATCGCCGTCTCGATCCGGTCCATCTCGGTCTCCGGGAGCGCCTCGTCGATCAGCACGCCGGAGGAGCGGCGGACGATGCTGAGGCCGGCCCAGACGATCGCGCCGGCGACGATCAGGGCGGTGATCGAGTCGAAGGCGTTGAGGCCGGTGATCTTGACCAGGGTGAGGCCGACGAGGACGCCGAGGGAAGTGAAGGCGTCGGTGCGCAGGTGGGCGGCGTCGCCTTCCAGCGCCGCCGAGTCGGTCGCGCGCGCCTGGCGGTAGAGGTACGTAGAGACGCCGAGGTTGGCGACGACCGAAAGGCCCATGACGGCGATGCCGACGCCGAGCGATTCGACCTCGGAGCCGGCAACCAGCCGGTGCGTCGCCTCGTAGACGATCACCGCGGCGCCGACGAGGATCAGGATCCCCTCGATCGCCGCCGCCAGGTTTTCGACCTTCTCGTGGCCGTAGGGGTGCTCCTCGTCGGCGGGCTCGTCGGCTTTGCGGACGGAGACAAAGGCGATGACCGAGGCGACGAGGTCGATCAGCGAGTGGATCGCCTCGGTGATGATCGCGATCGAGCCGGTGATCGCCCCGGCGGCGAGCTTGAGCGCGATCAGGATCGCGTTGGAGGCGATCGAGAGCGCTGCGGCCCGGCTTTTGCCGCGGCTCATGGCGCCGGCTCGGTCGCCAGGCCGAGGTGGCGGGCCAGCATCCGCGTCGCCTTGCCGCGGTGGCTGATCGAGTGCTTCTCCTCGGTCGTCAGCTCCGAGAAGGTTCGGTGATCGTTGGGGCCGGTCTCGTCGGGGACGAAGGCCGGGTCGTAGCCGAAGCCACCCGTGCCACGCCCCTCGCGCAACAGCGTCCCCTCGCAGCGGGCCTCGAAGACGTACTCGTGGCCGTCCTCGTCGATCAGCGCGATCGCGCAGACGTAGGCGGCGCGGCGCTCGCCGCCGGTAGCGTCGACTTCGCGCAGCAGCTTCGCCAGGTTGCTCTCGTCGCTGGCGCCTTCGCCGGCGTAGCGGGCCGAGTAGATGCCGGGGGCGCCGCCGAGGTCGGCGGCTTCGATCCCGGAATCGTCGGCGATCGTCACCTCGCCGGTGGCCGCGTGGGCGGCGCGGGCCTTGATCAGCGCGTTGGCCTCGAAGCTGTCACCGGTCTCCGGCGGCAGCTCGACCTCGTCGGGGAGCGGCCTCAGGTCCACCCCCGGCAGCAACTCCGCCATCTCCCGCACCTTGTGCTCGTTGCGGGTAGAAAGGATCACGCGGCGCGCTCCTGCACCTCCCGCAGGCGGCCGATTCCCTTCTCGGCCAGCTCCAGCAGCTCGTCCAGCGAGGCGCGCGAGAGCGGCGTCCGCTCGGCGGTGGCCTGCACCTCGACCAGCCCGCCCTCGTCGGTCATCACCACGTTGGCGTCGACTTCGGCATTGGAGTCCTCGCCGTAGTCGAGGTCGCAGAGGGCGCGGCCGTTGACCATGCCGACGCTGACCGCGGCGACCGAGCCGGTCAGCGGCAGCGCGTCCAGCGCCCGCTTGTCGACGAGCTTCTGGAAGGCCTGGCGCAGGGCGACGTAGCCGCCGGTGATCGCCGCGCAGCGGGTGCCGCCGTCGGCTTCGAGCACGTCGCAATCGACGTAGACGCTGCGTTCGCCCATCGCCCTGAAGTCCACCACCACCCGCAGCGAGCGGCCGATCAGCCGCTGGATCTCGACCCCGCGTCCGTCCTGTTTGCCCTTGGCGATGTCGCGCTGCTTGCGCTCACCGGTAGAGGCGGGCAGCATCGCGTACTCGGCGGTCACCCAGCCTTTCCCCTTGCCCATCATCCACCGCGGCACCTGCTCTTGGACCGAGGCAGTGCAGATCACCCGCGTCCGCCCCACCGAGATCAGCGCCGACCCCGCCGCGCTTTCCACAAACCCCGTATCGATCGTCACCGGCCGGATATCCGCCGGCGCCCTGTCGTAACTGCGAGAAGCTGGCATCAGGCGAGTTTGTCATGTGGGAGCCGCCAGGCGAGTCCTGCCTTTGCGCGCAGCGGTGGGACTTTTCCCTCCTATAGCGGCGAAAAATCCCACCGCTGCGAGACCGCTATTTGAAGGCGACTTTGTCGACCGCCTCCTTGATCTTGTTGACGATCACGTCGGCGAGCTCGGTGCCTTGCTTGCCGTTGAAGCCCTTCATCGCGGCCACCATGCCGACCATCAGCAGCGAGACGAGCAGGATCAGGCCGACGTACTCGACCGTGCCCTGCCCCCTCTCTCCCGCCAGCCGTTGGATCTGCCGTATCCGCCAGGACACCGACGCGTGCATGTAGCCCATCAGCTTGTAGATCATCGTTGCCTCCTTCGAAGTGGAATTGGAGGCGGGATGCTCAGCGGCGCGGACGCACGGAACAAGACGTAAAAGCGCCAATTCCCGCGCTGGTTTGAGGCATTTATGTGACAACCGCACATAGCGGTTACCGCAAAGCGGGGATTCGGTAATCAGGCGGTCCTGACGATTCTCCGCTCGTGAACGCGCACGGGACGTTCTCGACGCTGTGGATGACGGTATCGGTGCTGCTGCTGAACCTGGTGGTCTGGCTCGAGGCTGCCCTGCGGGTGGCGGGCTAGGACACCTTTCTTTGGATCTCTTCCTGGTCGATCGCCTTCACGACCGCCTCGGTCCGGGTCCGGGCATCGAGCTTTTCCATCGCGTTGCGGATATGGGTGCGGACCGTCTCAGGGGAGAGGACGAGGCGCTGGGCGATCTGCTCTCCCGTCAGTCCCTCCGCCAGCATCGCCAAGATCTGGGATTCACGGCTGCTCAGCGTTTTCGCTTGGCCATTTCCGTTGCCGTTGCTCCGCTTGGCGAAACTGGGGTCGAAGTAGCGGCCGCCCCGCCCGACCTCGCGCAGGGCGTCGACGAGCACCGAGAGCCCCGCCGGCTTGGCCACCAGGCCGCGGGCGCCGCTGCGGTACGCCGCCTCCAGCAGCCCCGGGTCGTTGAGGCCGGTGTAGATGAGGAACTTGGGACAGGGCGGCCGCGAATGGAGACGCCGCACCAGCTCGGTGCCGCGCTCGTCCGGCAGGTCCACCCCGACGACGGCCACGTCGGGTCGCTGCTCGGCGATTACTTCCTCCCCCCTCCTTGCGGTGGTCGCGCAGCCGACCACGTCG
>JBQCEW010000097.1:0-3816 GCA_051959815.1 Solirubrobacterales bacterium | reverse complement strand
TACGGCTCGCTTTCGGCGACGCCGGGGCTGGCGGCCAACCCCGCCCTCGGGCCGATGCTCGCCGGCTTCCGGGCCGTCCCCTTCGACGACGCCAAGGCGCTCCGCGCCGCTGTCGACGGGCAGACGGCGGCGGTCCTGATCGAGCCGATCCAGGGCGAGGCCGGCATCTATCCACTCAGCGACGACTCGCTGCTCGCTGCACGCGAGGCCTGCGATGCGGTCGGCGCGCTCCTGATCCTCGACGAGATCCAGACCGGCGTGGGGCGCACCGGCTCGCTCTGGGCCTACGAGCAGACGCCGGTGCGACCTGACGTTCTCACCACGGCCAAGGCGCTTGGCGGCGGCGTGCCGATCGGCGCCTGCGTCACCGCCCCTAGCTGCGCTGAGGTGCTGCAGCCCGGCGACCACGGATCCACCTTCGCCGGCGGCCCCGTCGCCACCGCCGCTGCGCTCGCGGTCCTCGATGTCGTCGACGACCCGGTGCTGCTGCGGCATGTGCGCGAGCTCGGCGCCTACCTCTGCGAGAAGCTGAAGGCGCTGGACGGGGTGCGGGACGTGCGCGGCCGCGGCTTGATGATCGGCGTCGGTCTCGCCGAAGGAATCGACGCACCGGCGATCGGCGCCGACCTGCTCGAGCGCGGGCTCGTCGTCAACGTGCCCAGGCCCGACACGCTGCGGCTGCTGCCACCGCTGGTGATCGATTCCGACCACGTCGACACGGCGGTTGGCCTGATTGGCGAATCCCTTCTAGCCTTCCAGGTCAGATGAGTACCGGTCAGCCGCGGGACATCTCCCGAAAGCAACGTGAGCTGCGCGTCAGCACGGCGGAGCGCCTCGAGGCGATCGTCGAGGCCGCCGAGCGGGCGGCCGAGAGCGTGATCGACGACGCCGAAGCGCAGGCCCGTCAGTACCTCGCCCAGGCCCGGGCCGAGGCCGACCGTCTCGCCGAGGGGCACCTGACCGAGCTCTCGGACCTGATCGACTCGCTGCTCGGGCAGGCGGTCTCGTTGCGCCGGGAGGCAGAGCGGTTGCAGGCGACGCTCGAAGACACGAAGGAGCGAATCGAGCCGGAGGAGCCCGGGGTGGAGACGGAGCCGCCGCGCTTGCGCGCGATCACGCATGAAGATCCGGCCCCGGAGCCACCGGCCCCGCCGATCGAGGAGAAGCGCACCGACGCGGCCGGCGCTCGGCTGCTGGCGACCCAGATGGCGGTCTCCGGCAGCAGTCGGGATGAGATCGACCGCAGGCTCCGAAACGGGTTCGAGATCGAGGACACGAGCGCGATCCTCGACGCGATCCTGGGACCCGAGGACTAGAGACCGATGCACGACGACCCGACGCGGATCATGGGCCCGGGGGACCGCGGTCCCGGCGGCCGTGGCCCGGAACCCGGCCGCGACAACAACACCCGCTGGCTGATCGCCGGCCTGATCGCGGTGATCGTCGGTCTGCTGATCGCCGTGATCGTGATCGCCGGCAACGACAACGGCGAAAGCTCGCCCACCCCGACCACTACCACGGCTCCGACGACGACCGAAAGCCCGACTACGACGACGGAAACGACGACGACCGAAACCACCGAAGAAGAAACGTCGCCGGAAGAAAAAGAAGAAGCGCCCGAAGAAGAACCGGAAGAAGAAGTCCCGCCGCCAGAAGAAGAAGGCGGCTCGGGCGGCATCGAAGCCCCCTGAGTGGCAGACTTGCGCTCCCCGTGAGCGATCCGCTAGAGAAAGCGCGGCCGACGGCCAGCTACGAGGCTGACCCCGAGCAGGTCCACCGCGTCCTCCTGCTCTACTCGGGGGGCCTGGACACCAGCGTGATGCTGAAGTGGATCCAGGACTCCTACGACGCCGAAGTCGTCTGCCTAACGGTCAACCTCGGCCAACCGGGGGAGGACTACGGCGTGATCGAAGCCAAGGCGCTGCAGCTCGGCGCGGTCGAGTGCCACGTCGTCGACGCCCGCGAGCGCTTCGCGGCGGAGTTCATCGCGCCGGCGATCAAGGCCAATGCCGTCTACGGCAACGGCTATCCGCTTTTCACCGCCCTCGGGCGGCCGCTGATCGCCCAGCTCGCGGTCGAATACGCGCGCCAGAGCGGCTGCGACACGATCGCCCACGGTTGCACCGGCAAGGGCAACGACCAGGTCCGGATCGAGGCGACTGTGGCGACGCTGGCGCCGGAGCTGAAGACGATCGCGCCGGTCCGCTCCTGGCAGATGGGGCGCGAGGAGGAGATCGCCTACGCGCGCGAGCATGGCATCCCAGTCAAGGGCGGCACCGAGGTCGCGCCGTATTCAATTGACGACAATCTGTGGGGCCGCTCGTCGGAGGGTCGCTGGATCGAGGAGCTCGACCACGCGCCCGAGGACGACGTCTTCCAGCTCGTCACCAGGCCCGAGGACGCGCCCGACGAGGCCGAGGTCGTCACGCTCGGCTTCGAGGAAGGGGTGCCGGTTTCGCTCAACGGCGAGCGGCTGGAGCTGGTCGAGCTGCTCGAACGGGTTGCCGCGATCGGCTGCCGCCACGGCGTTGGGATTGTCGACCACATCGAGGACCGGATCGTCGGCCTCAAGGTGCGCGACATCTACGAGGTGCCGGCGGCGGCGATCGTCCTCGCCGCCCACGAGGAGCTGGAGCGCCTGGTCGGGACGATCCACCAGAACCAGTTCAAGCCGGCGCTGGACCAGAAGTGGGGCTACCTCGTCTACGCCGGCCTCTGGTGGGAGCCGCTGCGCACCGACCTCGACGCCTACATGGACGCCGTCAACAAGCAGGTGACCGGCGAGATCGGCCTGCGTCTCTTCAAGGGCAGCGTCCGCGTCGTCACCCGCTCCTCCCCCAACGCCGTCTACGACGGCGAGCTGGCCAGCTTCGCCGAGTCCGGCGGGCTTTTCTCGCAGACCGCCTCGCCGGGCTTCATCGAGCTCTGGTCCCTGCAGTCGAGGATGGCCCACCGGCTGCGCGAGGGGGCGGAAGAGAAGGCAGAGGGCTGATGTACGAGCGAATCGGCAAAGCCTCGCTCAAGTTCGCCTTCCGCTACGTGCGCCGCCGCTACCGGCGCGAGGCGCGGATCGCGCTCGGAGTGGGAGTTCTCGTTGCGATCTTTGCCGGCTACCTGGCGACCCGCGAAGTCCCCGAAGGCTGAGACCCCGGCCGCAAGTTCCCTTGCGTTTTATCGTCAACTTGCAGGACTTTTGACGAGCGCTCGCTAGCCTCAGCCGCCTCGTGCGGCCGCTCGCGCCCAGAAAGGATCTCCTCGGGATCTGCGCCGCGGCGTTGCTCTGCGCGCTGCCCGCGGTCCTGGTCGTCTGCGTCGCCAGCGCTGGCGCCACCAAGGCGGGCGCGCTGGAAGCGAAGCTGGCGAAGGGACGCGAAGAGGCGAGCTCGCTCTCCTCGCGGCTGCAGGCGACGACGGCGGAGCTGGCGAGCGCCGAAGCCGAAGCCGCCAAGGCGCAGGCGCGCGAGGAACGGCTAAGCGCGATGCTGTCGAAGGGCCAGGAGCATGCCGCGGAGCTGGCGCGGAAACTGCGGGCGACGAGGCACCGTCTGGTAGTCGAGAAGGCACGGCTGCGTCGCTCGCGCCAGGTCCTCGCCGACCGCCTGGTGGCGATCTATGAGAGTGGCACGCCGGACACGGCAGACCTCATCCTCGAATCCAGCGACTACAAGGACTTCGTCGCCCGCGACGACTACCTGCGGGCGATCTCCGAAGCCGACAGCGCTCTCGCCGACCGCGTCGCCGAAGTGCGCGCGGCCGTCCACCGCGAGGTGCTGCGGGTCGGCGACCTGAAGGCGGAAGCGGACGCCTACGACGAAC
>JBQCEW010000096.1:0-3194 GCA_051959815.1 Solirubrobacterales bacterium | reverse complement strand
CGCTGGGCGCCCTCGCCTTCTCGCTTCCGGCGGTGGTGGGGCTGGTCGTCTCGCAAGTGCGCCAGAATCCAGAGCAGTGACCGTTTTCGCGCTGGCGAGAATCGACCACCAGTACCTGCTCTACGCGGTCGCCGCGGCGCTCTGCCTGGTCGTCTTCGTCACCCTCATCCTCCGCCCGGCGCTGAGCGCCTACGGCCGGGTCTGGGAGAAGGCGGCGGCCGGCTTCCTCTCCCTTTTCGTCCTCGCTGCCCTGGTGATCGGCGGGATCGTCGTCGGCCTCGTGATCGTCTACTACTACACCGACATCGTCCACTTCATCAACGGGAACTAGGGCGGGCGGACACCCAGCTCCTGGCGGTCGGGATAATGCCCTGATGCAGGCGCAGTCCAAAAAGGGGGCCGAAAGCCCTGCAAATGCGGATCGCGTGGTCTTGCTCGAGGCGCTTTCGGAGGCAGTCGAGTCGGGGGCCGGGCTGCCCGCGGTGGCGCGGGCGGCGGCGCGGTTGCTCGAAGCCAGCGTCGCCCTGATCGACCGCTCCAGCGCGGTGCTGGCGGTAGCCGGCGCCTCCTCCGACCAGGAGCAGAAGCTGCTCTCGGGCGGCGAGGGGGTGACGAAGGTGGAGCTGCGGGTGGCCGACAACGTGGTCGGCGAGCTGCGCTACCGGGCGAAGGCTGCGCCGGACCCGACGATGGCGCGGATGGTGACGACGCTACTGGCGCTGGAGCTAGAGCGGGCGCGCTCGCCGGAGTGGGAGAGCGAGGAGGCCGCCGGCGCCTTCGTGACCGCGGTGCTGCGGCGCGAAGTGACCGACCGTCGCGACATCGTCGCCCGCGCGGCCGAGCTGGGCGCGGACCTCGAGCGCGGAGCAGGGGTGGTGGTCCTGCGGGCGGCGCCGCGGGCGGCCCAGAGCGGCGAGTGGCGGGAGCGGGTGCTGACGCTGGTGCAGCGGGCACTGCGCTCGCTGGCGCCGGGCTCGCTGGCGGCCAGCGACGGCGGCGAGGCCGCCGCGGAGATTTCGGCGATCGTCCCGGCCGAGGACGACGAGCGCCTGGCTCGCGCCGCTGCCGGGGTGGTGCGCGAGCTCGAGGACGGCCTGCCGGGCTTCCACCTCACCACCGGCCGCAGCCGCCGCACCGCCGACCCGGTCGATCTCTACCGCGCCGGCAACGAGGCGCATCTGGCGGTCAACGTCGGCGAGGCCGAAGGGCACTCGCTGCTCGCCTTCGAGGACACCGGCGCCTACCGCCTGCTGCTGCCGGCGATGAGCGAGGACCCGGCCGAGCTCGAACGCTTCTACGCGGAGACGGTGCAGCCGCTGGTCGAATACGACGAGCAGTACGAGACCGAGCTGGTCGCGACCGTCGAGGCCTACCTCGACAACGACGGCAACGTCGCCGGCACCGCCAAACAGCTCTTCACCCACCGCCACACGATCCGCTACCGCCTGGAGCGCGTCCGCGAGCTCTGCGGCCACGACGTCTCCGGCACCGAAGGCCGCGAGAAGCTCGGCCTCGGCCTAAAAGCCATGCGCGTGCTGGGCATCGCGTCGCCGCGCGGCCCGGCGATGGAGCCCGGCGCGAAGGGCGGGAAAGTGGCCCGGGCGACGGAGGAGTAGCTCGAACCGGCAGTTACTCCGGGGAGAGGACTCGAACCCCTGCTTCCTGGACCAAAACCAGGCGTGCTAGCCGACTACACCACCCCGGATCGTTGGCCGAGGGTACCGGTGAAGGTTCTCTGTGTGAACTTGAGCACCTCTACGGTGCCGAACTTCACACGGAGATCCTTAAGCGGTGTCCGAAAGCGCGCTTAGGGTCTGGAATATGGAGATTGGTGGAGCGTCGCTGGACCCGGAGGTGCGTGAGGGGCTGAGGCGGAGTTGGAAGGCGCTGATGACGGTTGGGGTGCTGGCGATCTTCATTGGCTGCATCGCGATCTTGGTGCCGGCGGTGGCGAGCGTGGGGACGGCGATCTTCATCGGCTGGGTGCTGTTGATCGTCGGTGGCGTGATGATTGCGGCGGCGTTCTCGGCGCACTCGATCGGGACGCTGTTGTGGCGGATGCTGTGGGCGGTGCTGACGGTGCTGGTCGGCTTCTGGCTGATCGTCGAGCCGCACAACGGGACGCTGACCCTGACGCTGGTGCTCGGGATCTACTTCCTCTTGATGGGCATCACCCGGGTCACCATCGCCTTCATGGCCCGCGGCGAGCCCAACGCGGGCTGGCTCGGTCTCAGCGGCGTCGCCGGCTTCCTGGTCGGGATCCTCGTCCTCGCCAAGTTCCCCAGCTCCGCCGACTGGGCAATCGGCCTCCTGGTCGGCATCGACCTGATCTTCGCCGGCTGGACGCTGACCAGCGTTGCACTGCTCGGCAAAGACCTCGCCAAGCGCGCCTGAGCGCATACGATTGCGGCAGTGACTCAGCCCCTGGTCCTCGTGATGGCGGCGGGGCAAGGGACGCGGATGCGTTCCTCCACGCCGAAGATGCTCCACCCTGTCTGCGGCCGGCCGATGGTGGCCTGGCCGATCGTCGCTGCGCGCGAGGCGGGTGCCGGGCGGGTGGCCGCGATCGTCTCGCCTGGCCGCGACCTCTCCGCGGGCCTGCCCGAGGGTGTGGAGACGGTCGAGCAGCCGCAGGCTGACGGGACTGGCGGCGCGATTCGGGCAGCGCTGCCGCTGATCGAGGAGGCCGAGACCGTCCTAGTCCTCTCCGGCGACGTGCCGCTGATCTCGAAGGAGACGATCGCCGACCTGCTCGAGGCGCATCGTTCCTCGCGGGCCGCGGCGACGATGCTGACGATCGAGCTCGACGACCCCGGCTCCTATGGCCGCGTCGTCCGCGACAAGGACGGCTGGGTGGAACGCGTGGTCGAGGCGAAAGCGGCCGGCGACGCCGAGGCGTGGCAACTGGAGATCCGCGAGATCAACGCCGGCACCTACGTCTTCGACGCCGCTCCCCTGGCAGCGGCCCTGCAGGGGCTCTCCAGCGACAACGCCCAGGGCGAGTACTACCTGCCCGATGTTTTCCCGGCGCTGCGCGCGGCCGGCCACTCCGTCGCCGCCCACCTCGCCGACGATCTCGCGGTAACGATGGGGGTCAACAACCGCGTCGACCTCGCCGCGGGGGAGGCCGAGGGTGGCCGCCCCCAGCTGGATGCGCCCAAAGAAGCCCGTGTAACCCTCCTCGACCCCCCCAC
>JBQCEW010000095.1:0-4893 GCA_051959815.1 Solirubrobacterales bacterium | reverse complement strand
GACATGCCGCCGCGCTTGCGGTCGAGGAACTCGACCAGGTTGAAGTGGGCGCCGACACTGACGATCAGCGCCGCCCCCTTCTCGTGCGCCATCAGCATCGCCACGTCCTCGCTGGTCCCGGCAGCAGGGACGACCTGGTGGGCGAGTCCGGCGGCCTGCAGGCGCTCCCGCCCCGGCGCCCGCCCGTCCGGGTAGGCGTGGACGATCAGCTCGGCACCGCAGCGCAGCGCCGCGTCGCTGGCCGAATCCATGTCGCCGAGGATCACGTCGGGCTTCATCCCCGCTTCCAGCACGCCGTCGGCGCCGCCATCCACGGCGACGATCAGCGGCCGCACGTCGCGGATATAGGCGCGCAGCGCCTTCAGATCGCGGCGATGGCGGTCGCCGCGGACGACGATCAGCACGTGGCGGTCGCGGAAGCTGGCGCGGGTCGGCGGGAAGGCGACGTCGCCGGTCAGCAGGTCGGTCTCTTCGCGCACGTGGGCGACCGTGTTCTCGGCGAATTCGGCCAGAGCCTCGTCGATTCGCTGGCGGTGCTCCTGCATCTCCTGCTCGAGCTCGGCGACCTGCAGGACCTGGCCGCGGGCGATCTCCTCTTCGCCCCGGTAGACGGAGCTGCCGACGATCCGCACCCGGTCGCCGTCGTTTATCCGCTCGAAGAGGTCGGCCTCCGGCGCGTCGAGGAGGCAGACCCCCGCCCCGGCGAGCATCAGCGGCCCGGCGTTCGGATAGCGGCCCGACGACGACGGCGCCGCGTTCAGCACCGCGACCACCCCGGCCTCGATCAGCTCCTCGGCGGCGATGCGGTCGATGTCGACGTGCTTGACGACCGCGACATCGCCGGGGCGCAACCGCTTGACGAGGTGCTTGGTCCGCTCCCCCAAACGCGCGGTTCCCTCGATCGGTGCGTCCGCGCTCGCGCCGTTCCTACGCCCGAGCAGGGCGGGAAGGCGACGACGACTGGCGGTGGCCACCGACTCAGATTAGGCGACGAGGACCGAGAGAGGCAAGGGAGCGGTAATCAGGCGGCCTTCAGGAGTTGACGGGCATGCTCGGTGGCCGCTTCGTCAGCGCTGGCGCCGCCGAGCATGCGGCTGATCTCCTCGACCACGCCCTCCCCTTCGAGTCGCTCCACCGTGGCCATCGCCTGCTCCCCGGCGACGTCCTTTTCGAGGCGAAAATGGGTGTCGGCGAGGGAGGCGACCTGCGGTAGGTGGGTGATGCAGACGACTTGCCGATCCCGCCCCAGCGCACGCAGCCGCTCGCCGACGACGCGGGCGGTATTGCCGCCGATCCCGGCGTCGATCTCGTCGAAGACCATCGTCTCCGCGTTCGCCGCCTGGCCGAGTCCGCTGAGCGCCAGCATCACGCGGGAGAGCTCACCGCCCGAGGCGGCGTCGCGCAGCGGCGCGGGCTCGATGCCGGGGTTGGGAGCGACCCGCAGCTCAACCGTCTCCCGGCCGGAGGCACCGTAATCGTCGGAATGCGGCTCAAGGACGACCTGAAGCGTTGCGCCCGCCATCGAGAGCTGCTCGAGCTCGGCGGCGACCCGTGTCTGCAGGGGCTCGGCTGCGGCTTCGCGGCCTGCGCTCAGCCGCTCGCCCAGCTCCGCGCGCCTTGCTTCGGCCGCGGCCAGCGCCGTCTCCGCCTCGGCCGTCCGCTCCTCGGCCCCCTCCAAGCGCGCGATCTCCGCGCGGCAGCGCTCGGCGTGCGCCAGCACCGACTCGACGCTGCCGCCGTGCTTGCGCTCCAGCCGGTCGATCGCCTCCAGCCGCTCCTCGATCGCCAGCAGCGCCCCGGGGTCAGCCTCGACGCTCTCGGCGTAGTCCCGCAGCTCTGCCGCGGCGTCGGTCAGCTCGACCGTAAGCGCCGCCACCCGCTCGGCGAGCGTGTCAAGTGCGGGGTCGAGACCCGCCGCCCCCCGCAGCACGGCTTCGGCCTGGGCCAAGGCCGCAGTCGCGCCACCGCCGTCCTCCTCGGCGCCGGCCAGGCCAGCGTGCGCCGCACCCGCGGCTTCGCGCAGATCCTCGGCATGGCGGAGGCGCTCGCGCTCCCCCGCCATCGCCTCTCGCTCCTCCGGCACCGGCGCCACCGCCTCGATCTCGGAGAGCTCGTAGCGGTAGAGATCGAGGTCGCGCTCCCGCGAGCCCTCACGCTCGCGCAGATCCGCCAACTCTGCCGTCAATCGCCCCACCTCACGATGCGCCTCCCGATAGGCCCTCCGCACCTCTAGATGCTCGACCCCAGCAAAGCCGTCGAGGATCTCCATCTGCGCCGAGGAGATCGTCAATTTCCGATGCTCGTGCTGGCCGAAGAAGGCGAGCAGGCGCCCGCCCAGCAGCTTCAGGTCGGCGGCGGTGGCCGCGCGGCCGGCGACGAAGGCGCTGGTCCTCCCGCTCGCCGAGACCCGCCGGCCCAGCACCACCTCGTCGGCACCCTCCGGCAGCCGCTCCGCCAGCTCGGCGAGCTCCGGCTCCTCGAGCAGACCCTCCGGCAGATCGAAGACGCCCTCCACCCAGGCCTCCGAAGCCCCCGGCCGGACGATCTGCGCCCGCGCCTTGCCGCCCATCAGGAGATCGAGGGAATGCGCCAGCACCGTCTTTCCGGCGCCGGTCTCGCCGGTGATCGCATTCAGTCCCTCGCCCAGCCGCAGCTCCGCCCGCTCGATCAGCAACAGGTTCTCGATCCGCAGCTCGCGCAGCATGGAATCTGTGTGTAGCAACGGCCGCGGACCGACTCGCCGAGTTCCCGCGCTAATTCCGGTTTAACCCAGGGCCAGGGTGGCTCCGATGACGCTGGCAACGATGCTCGCAAACAAAGTGACAAACCCGATGACCATCGTCCGGTGCATCGATTCGAATCCTTGTTTCATGTCCGTCCGCAATTCGCGGATATCGCCTTCAACTCGGTCGAACCGCTTGTCGACCTGTTCAAAGCGAGCCTTCATCTCGCCTTCGACTCGATCGAAGCGCTTGTCGACCTCGTCGAAGCGCTGGTTGACGTTCTCCTTGAGATCGTCCAGGCGCTCGTCGGTCCATGCTTCCCTTGCCATCACGGCCATGGATCAGACCATACGAAGTCAACTGTCTACAGAGGCGCGTACAAGGAAAAAGTTCGCGCGCGGCTTTCGCGCAAAACTGGAACTAATCGGTCGACGGCTCGCTGGGACCGTCCGTCGGCTGGACGAAGTCCTCGGAGCGGACTAGCCAAAAGCCGAGAACGGCGCCGACGAAGCAGACGATCGCGCCGATGACGAGGATCTCGTTCATGCCGCTGACGAAGGCGACGTCGGCGGCGTGGGTCGCCTTCGCGTGGATCGCCGGCGGCAAAGGAAGTTCGCCAACCGCTCGCGAACCGCCGGAGGCGACGACTTCGCCAAGACCATCCGGTGCCTTCGGCAGCAGTTCGCTCAGCTTCGAGCCGACCTGCCCTTGGAAGACCGCCCCCAGGCCCGCGACGCCGGTGGCGATCCCGACCTGGCGGAAAGTCGTGTTGATGCCCGAGCCCATTCCCGATTTCTCCACCGGCACGACCGCGATCGCCGCCTGGCCGATACCGGGGTTGGTGGTGCCGATGCCGATCCCGGCGATCACGAAACCGACCAGCAACGCCGTCCATTCGGAGTCCGGGCTGAGGCCGTGCATCAACAGCAGGCCGATCCCGACCAGGGTCAGGCCGCAACCGAGCAGGATGCGGATCGGGACCCGGTGGGAGAGCGAGCCGGAGATCGGCGCGACGACGAAGCCGAGCACGGTCAGCGGCAGGAAGCGCAGCCCCGCTTCCAGGGGCGAGAAGTCGAGCACTCCCTGCAGGTAGATGGTGAGGTAGAGGAACATCGCGAACATCCCGGCCGAGAGGGCGAAGGCCACCGCCGAGACGCCGTTGAAGGCGCGTTTGCGGAAGAGGTGGAGGTCGAGCATCGGGTGCGCGACCCGGAACTCGATGGCGATGAAGACCGCCAGGAGGACCGCGGCGCCGACGAGGCAGGCGACGATCGGGGTGCTGCCCCACCCTTCCGGGTTGCCTCTGATCAGACCGAAGATCAGCAGGAAGAGTGCAACCGACCAGGTAACCAGGCCCGGCACGTCGATCGGCTCGGGGTCTTTGGCGAAGACGTTGACGATCTTGCGCTCGGTCAGCGCCATCGCCCCGATCCCGATCGGGACATTGACGAAGAAGATCCACTCCCAGCCGAAGTTCTGGGTGATGACACCGCCGATCAGCGGGCCGACCGCGACCGCGCCGCCGACAGTCGCCCCCCACACCCCGAACGCCATCGCCCGGTCTTTGCCGTGGAACTCCTGGCCGATCAGCGCCAGCGAGGTCGCGAACATGCCGGCGCCGCCGATCCCTTGCAGGCCGCGGGCGAGGTTCAGCAGAGTCGGGTCGTTGGAGATGCCGCAGAGGAACGAGGCGAGGGTGAAGATGCCGAAGCCGATCGTGAAGACCCGCCGCCGGCCAAGACGATCGCCGAGCGAGCCAGCGGTCAGGAGAAAGGCCGCGAGCATCAGCGAGTAGGCATCGACCACCCACTGCAGACTGGAGAGGCTCGCGTTCAGCGACCTCTGGATGTCGGGCAGGGCGACGTTGACGATCGTGACGTCGAGCAGCAGCATGAACGTCGCGATCGAGACCAGCAGCAGGGTCCACCATTTGCGCTCCATCGGCGCCGCAGGCTATCGAGTGCGTCAGCTCGGCTTAAACGGCCAAGTGGCCGAACTTCGCCCTGATGCGCTCGTAGAAACTCGTCCCCGGTAGCTGTGCCAGACGGCTGACCGAATCGAGGAAGCGCACCTCAAGCTCGGCCCCGGGCGAAAGGTCGGCGATCTTGCCACCGTCGACGGCGACCTCGACCGGCTCGCGCCCGGCAGCGTTCTCGACATGGAGGACGTC
>JBQCEW010000094.1:0-6777 GCA_051959815.1 Solirubrobacterales bacterium | reverse complement strand
AGGTCGCCGAAAACGAACCGGAACGACTGCATGAATTTCAGCGGGAGCTGACCGGCAAGCTCCCCGCGCCGGTGGCCCAGCGGGCCGGCTTCGGGCACTTCGGAATCCCCGAACCCACCGAGACGCTTCGCGTCCTTCCCTGGCTCTATGCGACCCAGCAGCTCGACGGGGCGACCCCCAACCAGCGCGGCAAGTACAAGTCCGCCTACATGAACCAGCCCTTCCCGGCCCATCAGATCGAGACGATGTGGAAGTACCTTCACGACGAGCCGAACAGAGCGGCTGTTCAGGCGTTGCTGCAGGTCGACTCCTACGGCTGTCAGGTCAACGCCCACGCCTCCGACGAAACCGCGGTCGCGCAGCGCTCCTCGGTGATGAAGCTGCAGTACCAGACCTACTGGTACGAAGAAGAAAACGACGAAGAAAATCTCGCCTGGATCCGCGCCTTCTACGAAGAAATGTACGGAGACCGCGGGCCCTATCCGGACGGGACGATGGACGGCTGCTTCGTCAATTACCCGGACGTCGATCTGCAGGAATGGCGGTACCTCTATTACAAAGACAACTACCAGGGGCTGCGCGAAGCGAAGTCCCTCTGCGACCCCCTCGACGTCTTCCACCACCAGCAGTCGATCGAACCGCTTTAACCGGGATCGGGGGCCGGATGGCTACAGTCATCTGCGATGGCTGCCGACCTGACCAATCCCGCCGGCGCCCACCTCGGGCGGCGGACCAAGATCATCGCCACCGTCGGCCCGGCGAGCTGGGAGCCGGCGGTGCTGGAGCAGCTTGTGGCGGCGGGGGCTGATGTCTTCCGGCTGAACTTCTCCCACGCGGGCCGCGAGCGGCAGGCGGAGACGATCGCGGCGGTGCGGGGGGCGGCCGAGCGGGTCGGGCGGGAGGTGGCGATCCTCGGCGACCTGCCGGGGCCGAAGCTGCGGATCGGCGAGCTGCGCGACGACGTCGCCGAGCTGGAGACGGGGATGCACGTGACGCTGACGCCGGAGGAGGTCGAGGGCGACGAGGAGACGATCCCGGTGCCGCGGTCGGGGGTGCAAGGGCTGCGGCAGGACCAGCTCGTCTACCTCGCCGACGGGGCGATCCGGCTGCGGGTCAGCGACAGGCACGCCGCCGACGATGCGGTCGGCGCCGAGGTCGAGGTGGGTGGCACGCTCTCCTCTCACAAGGGGATGAACATCCCCGGCGGCGGCGGGCTGCCGGTCGCCGGTCCCGCCGACCTCGACTGGGTCGACTTCGCGGTCGAGCAGGGCGTCGACATCCTCGCCGTCTCCTTCGTCTCCTCGCCGGAAGACCTGGTGCCGGTGCGCGAACGGCTGGAGGCGCTCGGCTCCGACATTCCGCTCGTCGCCAAGATCGAGCGGCAGCAGGCGGCCGAAAACGTCGATGCGATCGTCGCCGAGGCGACCGGCGGGATCATGGTCGCCCGCGGCGACCTCGGGATCGAACTGCCGCTCTCGCAGGTTCCGATCGTCCAGAAGCGGCTGATCCGCGCCGCCGGCCGCCGCTCGAAGGCAGTGATCACGGCGACGCAGATGCTGGCCTCGATGGTGAGCGCCCGGCGGCCGACCCGAGCCGAGGTGACCGACGTCGCCAACGCGATCTACGACGGCACCGACGCGGTGATGCTCTCCGAGGAGACCGCGGTCGGCCAGCACCCGGTCGAGGCGGTGCGGGTGATGGACCAGATTGCGCGGGCGACCGAGCCCGACCTGCCCTACGGCGAGTGGCTGTTCCGCCGCACCGACCAGGCGACGCAGGACATCGCCGACTCGGTTGCGCAGAGCGCCGTCGGCGCGGTTTACCGGCTGGGGCTGAAGGCTCTGGTGGTGCCGACGACGAGCGGGCGGACGGCGCGGCTCGTCTCCGCCCACCGGCCGGAAGTGCCGGTGCTGGCGGTCTCGCCGCGCATCGAGACGGTGCGGCGGCTTAACCTCCTGTTCGGCGTGACCGCGGTGCGAACCGATTACGACTCAGACGTGCGGGGCCTGCTCGGGACCTGCGCGGAGATGGCGGGGCTACAGGGGATCGCCCGGTCGGGCGACCTGATCGCGATCACCGCCGGGCTGCCGGAGCAGGAACTGGGGACGAACCTGTTCGAGGTGCACCGTGTGCCCTGAGGGCGCGGCCGCCGGGCTGGCGGCGCGGCTCGAGCGCGACGGCGACCTCGCGGTGATCACCCTCGACAGCCCACCGCTCAACCTCTTCGACCAGCGGATGATCGACGACCTGCGCGCGGCGATCGACGCGGTCGCCGCCGAGCCGCCGCGGGCGCTGCTGATCCGGGCCGAGGGACGCGCCGTCTCCGGCGGGGTCGACGTCCACGTCTTCGCGGGCCTGACGCCGGAGCAGGGGAGCGCGCTCTGGACCGAGCTGCTGGAGATGATCGACAAGGTGGAACTGCTGCCGGCGCCGGTCGTCTTCGCCGCCCACGCGCTGACGCTGACCGCGGCTTTCGAGCTCTCGCTCGCCTGCGACCTGA
Source organism: Solirubrobacterales bacterium (assembly GCA_051959815.1). Classification (GTDB taxonomy): domain Bacteria; phylum Actinomycetota; class Thermoleophilia; order Solirubrobacterales; family 70-9; genus VAYN01. The sequence goes on along the minus strand of JBQCEW010000094.1, from coordinate 4,277 downwards.
TCGTCGCCTCGCCGCAGGCGAAGTTCGGCCTGGTCGAGAAAGTGGTGGGGCTGACGCCGTCGATGGGCGGGACGCAGCGGCTGGCCGAGCGCGCCGGCAGCGGCCGGGCGCGCCACTTTGTGATGTCGGGCGGGATCTTCGACGCTGAGGAGATGGAGCGCTGGGGCGTCGTCAACCTGATCTTCGAGGACGAGGACTTCGCCGCCACCGCCCGCAAGTTGGCGGCCGAGCTGGCCGCCGGGCCGACGAAGGCGCATGCGATGACGAAGCACATCCTCAGGCGCTTCCGCGAAGGCGGAATCCCGGCCGCAGACGAGGCGGTGCGGACCGAAGCCGCCGAGCTGTTCGCGACCGAGGACCCGCAGAACGCCGTCCGCACCTTCCTCGAGCAGGGCGGCCCCGGCCACGCCGAGTTCCACGGCCGCTGAGGCCGCGGACCGCGAGTCTGTCTCAGGGTCCGCTATGCGACCACTGAGACAGACTCGGTGCCGGTAGGGTGGGCCGGTGACCGACTTCGACCTGATCGCGAAAGGGATGAGTCAGGCGGTGCCCTTCGTCGGGCACCTCGGCGTCGAAGTCGTCGAGATCACCGAGGGCGAAGCGACGGCTCTGCTCCCCGACCGCAGCGAGCTCTTCAACCATGTCGGCTCCCAGCACGCCGGCGCCCTCTTCACCGCCGCCGAGACGGCATCCGGCGCGGCTTTCGTCGGCGCCTTCGCCGAGCGGATGGGGGACCTGACGCCCCTCGCCCGCAGCGCCGAGATCTCCTACGAGAAGATCGCCAACGGCACCATCACCGCCAAGGCCCGCCTCGGCATCCCCGCCGCCCAGGCCCTAGAGACCCTCGACACCAATGGCAAAGTCGAGTTCCCCTGCGAGGTGGAGCTGACCGACCCCAACGGCACCCTCGTAGCCACCGCCACCATCCGCTGGCACGTCCGCCTCAAAGCCCAGCCCTAGACCCCCTCACCCCCAAAGCTCCGTAGAATCCCCCTTCTGGGGCGCCACCCCCGCATCCCGCGCCTGTAGCTCAGTTGGATAGAGCGTCGGTCTACGAAACCGAAGGTCACAGGTTCGAATCCTGTCAGGCGCGTTCCGCTGTGCTCCGGGCGCACCCAGGGAGGCCTTAGTTGAGCTGCTCCGCCAGTCCGATGATGATGCCCTCGGGTCCACGGAGGAAGCAGAGCCGGTAGATGTCCTCGTACTGCGCGATCTCGCCGACTAGTTTGGCCCCGTGGTTGCGTAGGCGGGCGACGGTGTCGTCGAGGTCATCGACGGCGAACATGATGCGGCGTATGCCGAGTGCGTTCGCCGGGGCGCTTTCCGGCTCGGCTCTGACCGCCGGCGGCGTGTGGAACTTCGTTAGCTCAACCCGGCCGTGGCCGTCCGGCGTTCGCAACATCGCGATGTCGGCACGGATGTCGTCGAGCCCGACGACTTGGCCCGCCCAATCTCCTTCGACCGTCGTCTCGCCCTCCAGCTCCATACCGAGCTCGGCGAAGAATGCTTTGGCAGCGTCGAGGTCCTCGACAACGATGAGAACGTTGTCCATCCGCTGAAGCGTCATAGCGCCGGAGCGTAGCGCTGTAACTCCGGATAGCTGGGGAGGCGCCAGGGAGAGCAGGAGACGCAGAAGCTTGGGCTGGACTCGCTCCTATGCGGTTGCGGTCGGACCCTCCTCCTCGTCCGCCTCTACGGCCTCGCTTGCCTCCTCCGCAGCTTCGGCCCTCTCTTGCTCCAGCCGAGAGGCCATTGCTTTTTTGAGGAACTCCCTGAAGTCTCGCGTCACTTTCGCAACGCTCCCCGTCTCCACGTGCTCATAGACTTCCGCCTCCCTCAGCGGTCGAAGGCTCGGATCGACCTTTGCACGAGCCGCTAGCTGTTTTCGTTCCCTTTCAGGCGCGGTTCTGAGCGCTTTTTCGAGGCACGCCTTTGCCTCCTCGAACTCCTCGTCTTGCGCGTAGGCGCAGGCAAGGTTGTAGAGAGTCCGCGGTGGAATCGGCTGCTGCATCGAGGCCGCGTATCGAAGTGCTCCCCTCTCATCTAGTCCCGAACGGACGGTCGTGAGGAGCTCGTGCAGATCGCGCGGCGGATCGTGGAGGTGGAACTCGCGGTGAGGCGTACCCTGAGTCGTCATCCGCGGACCGGTGCCGCCATAGAGGATCAGCGCCGTCGGCAGGATCGACTTTTCCAGGAGACTCAGCAGCGCCGGATCGGTCTCGTTCTCCCGCTCCACCAGTTGCTCCAGCGCGGCTTCGATCAGCTCTTGCGCGTGCGTATGCGCTCTCCCCCGATGTTCGACTGCTTCGACGCATTCGGTCTTCTCACCCGGGTCGAACGTCGCTGCCCAATTAGCGTGTAGGGCCGCAAGGTTGTACTTGACGCGGTACCAGTCGGGATTGAGGCGGGCCTCGATCAACTTAGTTCCCTTCCAGGGCGGTGAGCGCTTCAGTCAAGAGCTCGAATGATTCAGGATAGTCGCCGTCCAGCATCGCGATTGAGCCTAGGTTGGCCATCGCCCAGACGTTGTCAATCGTGAGCGCGGTTTCATAGAGCGACCTCGCCTTTTCGAACTCTCCGTCTTCATGCCAGGCGACTCCTGCTTTGAAAAGCGCCCAACTCTGTGCATCGGTGGGCAGGTCGTCATCCTTTTCCAAATCGGTAGCAATCCGATGATCGAGCCAGGCCGCAACGGGTACGGAAAGACGCTGGAAAGCTTTCTCGTCTTCGTCGGGAGCTTCGAACTCGTTTCCCCAAAGCGTCGTCGCGGAAAGCTGCCTATTGTCGTTGTTCAGCTCGATCGAGATGCCCCTGCCATGTTCGCCTTTCGCTTGCAGGGCGCCGGCGGCTCCGTAGTTCCGCCGTGGCAGAGTTGCAAGCAGGAAGGAGACAACCGCCACCGCAGCACCCGCTTCAGCCGATATGTCGCTAAGCGGTTTCAGGGCCTCGCTGAGAGCGGTGTGACCGGTAACGATGTCTACGCCGCCTCTATCGCGGGACTTGACCCGGCCTCGCACCAGGCTTGCAACCGCCGGTCCCATGTGCTTTTCGACACCGGTGTCATCGAATGCCTTCACTTCGAGACTGGGTCTTAAGAGAACCCGTGCCGGCCATCGGCGTCGAGTGTTCTTTCCACGCATCTGGAAGGACAGGAACAACCACAGCAGGAAGGCGATACAGGCGGCTGCCACCACGAGGAACCCGAGCACACCGACAGCGTCCTTCGCGGCGGTCGCCATCCACTCCCACCAGTGTTCGCTCCCTTCGGGCGACGAACCCAGTGATTGCTTTGCGCATTTCGCTTCAGGGTGTTCTTCGAGAACCTTGACGTAGGCTTCTTTGGCTTTCTCCTTCTGTCCGGAGTCCCCCAGCGCTTCCGCCACCGCGCACGGGCCGACAGCCTTGGCGATTTCCTGCAGGTGTTCCCTTCCGCACTTGACGCTCGCCTGCGTTTTCAAATCTTCGAGAAATGCCTCTTCGGCAAGGCCAAGGCGCCCCAGTGCCTTTAGCGCTTGCCCCCGGCGGCAGTTCGTGCTCGGTTCAGCTTCCGCCCGGGCGGATGGAGTGCCAAACCCGAAGCTAGCCAAGTAGACGAGCAGCGCCGCCACCGATACTCCTGCGACACCGCTTAAGGCCCACCGATGGCAAAAATGCACATTGAGCACTTCAACGTGTCACTGTAACGCCGCTTTTAACCCAATTCCACCCTGAAAAGAATTTCTAGGAGGAGTTGATGCAGCGGGCACCACTCTCGCTGACTTCGCTACGCGGCCGTGAGCCGCACCGGCAGGGATTTGAGCGGGTTGAGGAAGGCGGACTCGATGAAGGTGGGGCGGCCGGCGAGCTCCATCTCCGGGTAGCGGGCGAGGGTCTCCTCGAGGAGGATCTTCAGCTCGAGGCGGGCGAGGGCGGTGCCGAGGCAGAAGTGGCGGCCGCCGGCGCCGAAGGCCTGGTGCTCGGGATTGCGGAGGACGTCGAAGCGGTCGGGATCCTCATAGCGGGTCTCGTCGCGGTTGGAGGAGGCGTACCACATGACCACCTTGTCGCCCTCTTTGATCTGCTGGCCGCCGAGCTAGGTGTCCTTGGTCGCGGTGCGGCGGAAGTGGGCGAAGGCGGGGAACATCCGCAGCGCCTCCTCGACCGCGCCGGGGATCAGCGCGGGGTCGTCGACCAGGAGTTGGCGCTGGTCGGGGTGTTCCATCAGAGCCCGCATCGCGCTGCTGTAGGTCGCCTTGGTGCTGTCGTTGCCAGCGGCGACGAGGAGGAAGAAACCCATC
>JBQCEW010000093.1:0-5628 GCA_051959815.1 Solirubrobacterales bacterium | reverse complement strand
AGCGAGGTTCGTTGACAAAAACAGCATTCCGCGCTATGTCAGGCGAAGTAAGGGCGGCCTAGGTGTCAGCAGAGTGGGCAGGCTGCCGAGAAAGCCAGGTGTCCGTTCTCCCCTTACTCGCCGAGCCTTTCCGCTAGGCGCTTAGCCACCCTCATGTCCTCCTCCAAGCGTTCCTTGACGCGCTTCTGAAACTCGGGGTCGCTTACGCGCTCAGCGACGTGCTTGCTGGCCGCTTCCCTGATCGCCTCGGAGATCGTCTGTCCGTCCGCCCGGGCAACGGCGGCTATTTCCGCCGCCAGCTCCTCGGAAAGCCGGAGGCTCGACACTTTGGTTTTCATCCGGAATCACCCCCCACCCCAAGGGCGGCCCGCCCCCACGGCACTTCGTCGACGAGGGACGTCGCCTCATAGAAATGCTCCACAGAGCCACGTCGCTGCTGTTCGGCGACAAGCTCCACAGCGCCAAGCTCAGCGAGGACTCGGACGTGGTAGCCCACGCTTGAGAGCCCCGTCTTAGTGAAAAGGGCGAGTTCCTTCGGACTCAGCATCCCGTCCTCTTGGACGTAGAGGCGCAGCAGCCGCTTGCGGAGCGGGTGATGGATGAGGATCAGCAGCGCGTCCTCCGGCGTAGCCGGGTCCGGTTTCCGCTTGCCCGGCATCAGATTTCCCCGTCCTGGGAGAGGGCGTAGTAGACGACCGCGGGCCGGGTCGGCAGAACCAGATCGCCGAGCCGGTGGAGCAGGCCGCTGCCGATCAGATCGCGGACGGCGTTACGCGCCTCCTCCTCGGAGAAGTCAGGGCCGCTGATCGTCAGCTCGCGCACCAACTCATCGAGCGTCAGGCTTTCCGGGTAGATCGAGAGGACTTCGCGGAGGACCCGGCATTGTTCGCGGGCCTCTCGCTCGCCGGTGGTCAGGACGCGCTTATCGCCAGCGCCACTAGGCTGGTCTTGCATGGGAAGTACCCCTTCCTGTGCCATGCCCCCGGCTGTTTGCGCAGCGCGGGGGCGCTTTCTGAGGCCGGTAGCTCGCTACCGTTCCCGCTGCGGTCGGACCTTGGAAACTTGGCCGACCGCCACGGGGCCGGCGACTCCACTCGCGCGGCCCCACTTATTTGAGCGCTCAACTTAGCAGAAGCCGTCTAGAAAAACTAGATGAGCTATTTGCCTTCGATGATCTGCCCGATTCGGCTCTTGTGAAGACCGACCTCCTCAGCTATCTCGCCAAGTGATAGCCCTTCCTTCTGTATCTGTGCGAAGGCGTCGCGGCGAGCCTGACGAGCATTCTCGACTTCGGCCTCATAGCGCTCCTGGGCGGCGCGGACGGCCTTACGAAGCTTCTGCTTGGGATCAGTGGCCACAGAACGGAGACTATGCGCAGCCTTGGACCCCTACTCGCTTTCGCAGGCGATCAGGTCTCAAGCAGTCGAACCGGTAGCTCTACGCTTGCCGCGTTTCGGGCGAGCGGCCCGTCGAGGGTCAGCAGCTCGGCGTCAAGCTCCTGCGCCAGCGCGACATAGGCGGCGTCGTACGCGCTCTGCCGCCCCAACCTCAAGGCGATCTCCATCGCGGCGGGACCGTCGTCGAGTTCGTGAAGCACGATTGGCATCGCCGCGATCCGCCGCCACCCACGCGCGGCGTCGGCGGTGTCGATCTGCCCGGCGACGATCTTGCGGGTGAGGGCGTTGGCGACCTCGTAGCGGAGGAGCCGGGGCGCGTGCAGCGCCTCGCCGGATTCGCCCAGGGCCCTCAGCTGCCGGCCGGCCGCCTCCGCACGTCGGTCGGGCGTGACCATCGCGACGAGGACGTTGGAGTCCAGTACGACCGTCAAAGGCCGCGACGTTCGAGTTCTTCGCGCCCCTCGCGGACGATCGCCACGGCGTCATCGGGACCCCCCCGCATCCGGCCGCGAATCTCGGCAAGCTCGGCCAGGGCGGCGTCCCAGTCGTAATCGGTGGGGGCAAGCTCGCCGGCAAGCAGCTCGTCGGCGAGCTGATCCGGTGCAACGCCGCGACGACCGGCCTCCTCCAAGAGGCGGTCGTAGTTGTCGGTGGTGACGTGGATCACGCGGTCACGGGTTGCCATGGAAGAAAAGTTTAGGGATGAATCCGGCAGTCGCCGCAAGAAACTGAGCCTGCCGGCTATTGACGCCCACATAGTGGAACCGGCCCGACTACCTGCATCGTGCCCGCAAGGTGTTGACCTAGGCGTTGACCCGAAACGAAAAGCGCCGCCCCGAGGGCGGCGCTTTCGGCTCTACAAGTGGAAGCGGCTGAAGGGATTCGAACCCTCGACCTTCTGCATGGCAAGCAGACGCTCTAGCCAGCTGAGCTACAGCCGCATCGGAGGGCAGTTTACCGAGGCTTGGCTGGTTGGGCGGTGGCGGGGTGGAGGGGCAAGTTAGCTGCCATCCAGCCTTGGACGCCGTCGATGACGTCGCAGGTGTCGAGGCCGAAGCGGCGGAGGGTGGCGGCGGCGAGGGAGGACTGGTAGCCCTCGTCGCAGATGAGGACGATGCGGCGGTCGGGGCGGGCTAGGTCGGGGTTGCGGTGCTCGCCATTGGGATCGAGGCGCCACTCGAGGACGTTGCGCTCAACGACGGTGGCGCCGGGGACGAGGCCGTCGCGCCGGCGCTGCTCCAGTGGGCGGATGTCGATGAGGACGTCGCCGGCCTGCGTCGCTGCGTGAGCTTCGGCGGGGGAGAGGCGGTCGATTTCGGCGCGGGCCTCGGCGAGCAGGTCTTCCACGGTCGTCAGCGTCGCCTCCCGGATCACGAAAATTCCCCTACCCGGTAACGCCCACCCGCTAGCCTGAGACGCAGGCAAGAAGATGCTCTTCCGCCAGATCATCCACGAGGACCTCGGTTGCGCCTCCTACCTGGTGTCGGACCGCGAATCGGGAGTCGCCGTGGTCGTCGATCCGCAGTGGGACAACGACCCCAACCGGCGCCTGGCGCGGCTGCACGGCGTCCGCATCGGTCACGTGCTCGAGACCCACAACCACGCCGACCACGTCTCGGGGCACGCCCGGCTCTGTCGCAGCACTGGTGCGACGATCCACGTCCACGAGCTGGCCGCGGCCGAGTACCCGCACGAGCCCTTCACCGACGGCTGGAAGCTGGAGCTGGGGAACCTGACGATCGAGGCGATCCACACCCCCGGCCACCGGCCCGAGCACACTTGCTTCTTGCTCAGCGACGCCGCCCGCGGCGGCGCGCCCTGGGCGCTGCTGACTGGCGACTCCCTCTTCATCGGTGACGTCGCTCGTCCCGACTTGGCCATCGAACCGCGCGACGGCGCGCGGGACATGTTCCGCTCGCTCCACGACCGCCTGCTGGCCCTGCCCGACGAGGTCGAGGTCTGGCCTGGCCACCTCGGCGGCTCGCTCTGCGGCGGCTCCGGGCTCGACCTCAAGAGCTCCTCGACGATCGGCTTCGAGCGCCGCCACAACCGCGCCCTGCAGATCGAGGACGAGGCGGAGTTCATCGAGGACCAGGTCTCCTCGCTGGGCGACAAACCGCCGAACGTCGAGCGCATCGTCGATCTCAACAAAGGGCCGCTGGTCGAGGACTTCGGGACGCCGGCACCGCTCAGCCCGCACGAGGTCGAGGAGCTGGTCGAGGAAGGTGCGGTGGTGATCGACGGTCGTACCAACGAGCAGTTCGACGAGGCCCACATCGAGGGCGCCCTCAGCGCTTCCTCCTACGACACCGGCTTCGCGACCAAGGTCTCGCGCGTCGCGCCGGAGGGGACCGACATCATCGTCGTCGCCGCTTCCAGCGGTGACGAGCGCGCCGCCGCGCAGCTTCTCGCTTCGGTCGGGCTGCCGGTTCGCGGCTTCCTCGAGGGCGGGATGACCGCCTGGCGTACGGAGGAACGGCCGGTCTACCGGATCGAGCTGATCGACCCCGAGGAGCTGGCGCGCCGCGTCGACGGCGACGCCGGTCCGCTGATCCTCGACGTGCGCAGCAGGTCGGAGTACGTGAGCGAGCACATCCTCGGCTCGCTCCACATCCCTTACGGGGACCTTGCCGGCCGTCTCGACGAGCTGCCCCGCGACCGCCCGATCGCGGCGATCTGCCGCGGCGGCAAACGCAGCGGTCTTGCTGCCTCGATCCTGCAGCGCGCTGGTTTCGACGTGGTCCACGTGGGGCGCGGGGTGGGCGCCTGGCGGGAAGGTGGCCACCCGGTGGCGCAGGAGGCGGAGGCCACTGCTTCAGCGGTTTGAAGTAATCGTCAAGAAGTTGAAGTTCCAGCAATTTGGATCGACCACGAGAATTTCTCTATCCAACCGTTTGACTTAGGCCTGACATTTGTCCAGCTTCTGCGTTGAATCTCATGCACGTGCAACGGGCGTCGTGGTCGCTGACTGGTCGTCTGCGGCGCCCGTTTCACGTGCAAGCCGTGCTGCTGGATTCTGTGCGGCCTGAGAGAATGGCCGCGGATGGAGGCCTCGCGTCGATACGACCTCGCGCTCTTCGGCGCCACCGGCTTCACCGGCGGCCTCACCGCTGACTACCTCGCCGCGCACGCTCCCGCCGAGATGCGTTGGGCTCTGGTTGGCCGCAACCGCGCGAAGCTGGATGAAGTCGCCGCCCGGCTCGCGGCCGCCGCGCCCGAGGCGCCGAAGCCCGACGTCATCGTCGCCGACGCCGCCGACGCGGAGGCGATGCGCAAGGTGGCGGAGGAGACGCGCGTCGTCATCACCACCGTCGGTCCCTACGCCCTCTACGGGGGCCCGCTGGTCGCCGCCTGCGCCGCGGCCGGGACCGACTACTGCGACCTCACCGGTGAGCCGGAGTTCGTCGACCGCACCTGGGTCGAGCACCACGCCGAGGCGGAGCGCAGCGGCGCCCGGCTAGTCCACTGCTGCGGCTTTGACTCGATCCCGCACGACCTCGGCGCTTACTTCACCGTGCAGCAGCTGCCCGAGGGCGTGCCGCTGACGGTCAATGGCTACGTCAAGAGCAACGCCCGCTTCTCCGGCGGCACCTACCACTCGGCGGTCAACGGCTTCGCCCGGGCGCGACAGACGCTGAGCGCGGCCAAGGAGCGTCGCCGCCTCGAGCCGCGCGCCGCGGGTCGTGAGATCCACGCCGCCTCCGCGCGCATCCGTCACGACGAGCGCCTCGGCGGCTGGACGGTGCCGTTGCCGACGATCGACGGCGCGATCATCCGCCGCTCGGCCGCCGCGCTTGATCGCTACGGCCCCGACTTCACCTACGGCCACCACATGGTCGCCAAGCATCTGGCGACGGTCGGGGCGATCGCCGCCGGCGTCGGCACCGCCGGCGCGCTGGCGCAGCTTCCGCCGACGCGGAAGCTGCTGCTGAAGATGAAAAACCCGGGGGAGGGGCCGAGCGAGGCCGAGCGCGAGCGCAGCTGGTTCAAGATCGTCTTCGTCGGCGAAGGCGGCGGCAAGCGCGTCGTCACCGAGGTCAGCGGCGGCGACCCCGGCTACAGCGAGACCTCGAAAATGCTCGCCGAGTCCGGTCTCTGCCTCGCCTTTGACGACCTGCCTGAGCGCTCCGGTCAGCTGACCCCTGCGGCGGCGATGGGCGACGCCCTGCTCGACCGACTGCAGGAAGCCGGAATCCGATTCCAGGTCTCGGAGAGCGGGTAGGGTCACGCC
>JBQCEW010000092.1:0-3219 GCA_051959815.1 Solirubrobacterales bacterium | reverse complement strand
AGGAGGTCCCCTCTGCCTCGGCTTCGGTGACGAGCCGCTCCAGCAGCTCGCTGCCGCGCTCGAGCGTGCGGCCGAAGCTCTCCTCCTCGTCGCTGACCCAGCGCCGGACGTTTTCCTGTTCGGCGACCAACTCGGGGTAGTCGTCGCCCATCAGCTCGATCGTGCGCTCGGCGAACTGACCGAGCCATGGCGCCTCCAGGCCGAGCGTCCGCCCTTGCTGGATCGCCCGCCGCATGATCCGGCGCAGGAGGTAGCCGCGGTCCTCGTTGGAGGGGACGACGCCGTCGGCGATCAGGAAAGCGGCGCCGCGGCTGTGGTCGGCGACGATCCGCATCGCCCGGGTCACCGCGCCGCCCTCGTCATAGCGGCGGCCGGAGAGCTCCTCGGCCAGCTCGACCAGCGGCCGCACGTGGTCGGTCTCGAAGACCGAGGGCACGTCCTGGAGGATCGCCGCCATCCGGTCGAGGCCCATCCCGGTATCGATGTTCTTCATCGGCAGCTCGGTCAGGCTGCCGTCCTCGGCCAGGTCGTAACTCATGAAGACGTGGTTCCAGAACTCGAGGAAGCGGTCGGTGTCGTCGCCGGGACGCTCGTCGTCTGAGCCGAACTCGGGGCCCCGGTCCAAGAAGAGCTCCGAGCTGGGGCCGCAGGGGCCCGTCGGTCCGGCCTGCCAGAAGTTGTCCTTGCGCCCGAGGGAGACGATCCGCTCCTCGGGGACGCCGGTGGCGCGCCAGATCTCGATCGCTTCCTCGTCGAGGCCGAGCCCCAGCTCCTCGTCGCCGCCGAAGACGGTCACCCAGATCCGCTCCGGGTCCATCCCGAAGCCCTGGGTCGAGAGCTCCCAGCCCCAGGGGATCGACTCCGCCTTGAAGTAGTCGCCGAAGCTCCAGTTGCCGAGCATCTCGAAGAAGGTCATGTGGCGGGCGGTGTTGCCGACCTCCTCGATGTCGGTGGTGCGGAAGCATTTCTGCACGTCGGCGAGGCGCGGCGCCGGCGGCTTTTCGCGGCCGAGGAAGTAGGGCTTGAAGGGCTGCATCCCGGCCGTCGTCAGCAGGACCGAGGGGTCGTGGACCGGGGGCACGAGCGAGGCCGAGGGCACGATCTTGTGCCCGCGCTCGGCGAAAAACGACAAGTAGGTGTCCCGGATCTCCTTCGCCCTCATTGTTAGTAAGCCTAAATATTCGCGAGATCGGACACCCGTCCGGCCATCGAGGCGATCTTCACATACGCGAGGAACTTTGCCCTTATAACCGGGGCCCTCCCCCGTTCTGGGTAGGAATCGAAGGTTCGTTCGACCACGTCGAAGGAGGCGAAGATGAAGTTGCGTTCGAAGCTCGCAGCAAGCTTGGCGGTGCTGGCCATAGGGGCCGTGCCCGCGGTGGCCGGGGCCAACGGCGTCGAATACGCGCCGGAACACCCGACCCACCAGCACCAGCCGAAGGCCCACGCCTACGGCTTCTACTGCAAAGGCGAGAGCAAGAAACACGTCCAGGGGACGCCGGGGACGCCGTTCAGCGCCTGCGTCAAAGCGGCTGCTCGCGCTGCTCACAACGAAGAACTGACCGCGCGGGAAGCCTGCAAGGCGCTCAGCAAAAAGCACGTGAAAGGCCAGCAGGGCACGCCCTTCAGCGTTTGCGTGAAAGGCGTCGCGCAGATGCGCAAGGACAAACAGCAGGAAGAAACGACTACGTCGTCCTAAGCCGCGATGGTGCCGTGGCCGACGATCCGCTCGCCGGCCATCAGCACCGCGGTCTGGCCCGGGGCCACGCCAGGAAAGGCCTCGCCCAGCTCCACGTCCAGGACGGTATGCCGTCCCCTCCCCGCTGCCGAGACGGTAGCGGGGAGGGCCTTTGAGCGGTAGCGCAGCTTCACCGCATCCACATCGCTGCCGTCGCGGTGCAGGACGGCGTCGCGGACGCGGACGCTGCGCTTCTCCAGCTCGGCGCGGGTGCCGACGGTGACCGTGTTGGTGCCGGCGTCGGTAGCGAGCACGTAGAGCGCCTCCGGCGCCGAGACGCGGATGCCGCGGCGCTGGCCGACGGTGAAGTCGTGGTGGCCGCGGTGGCGGCCGAGGACGCGGCCGGAAGAGTCGACGATCGCCCCCTCGCGCTCGCGCAGGCCGCCGTGGCGGCGGAGGAAGCCGCGCTTGCCCTGGCCGGCGAGGAAACAGAGGTCCTGGCTCTCGGCCTTGCGGGCGACGGCGAGGCCATGGCGGGCAGCGATCTCGCGCACCTCGGGCTTGGTCAGCTCGGTGAGCGGGAAGCCGAGGCGGTCGAGCAGCTCGGTCGGCAGCGCGGCGAGCATGTAGCTCTGGTCCTTGGCGCGGTCGGCAGCGGCCGCGAGCAACGGGCCGTCCGAGTCCTCGACGATGCGCGCGTAGTGGCCGGTGAGCAGGCGCTCGGCGCCGACTCGCTCGGCGAGGTCGATCATCGCCGCCAGGCGCACCTCGCCGTTGCAGAGGATGCAGGGATTCGGCGTGCTGCCCTCCGCGTAGCCGCCGATGAAGCGATCGACGACCCGGCGGCGGAAATCCTCCTCGAGATCGAGGGTGAAGTGCGGAATGCCGAGCTGATGCGCCAGAGCCCGGGCGCCGAGCACCGCCTCCGGCGAGCAGCAGGCCTTGGCGCCGTCGGTCTCCGGATCGGTCCAGAGCTTGACGGTGATCCCGACCACCTCGGCGCCTTCCTCGCGGGCGAGCAACGCAGCTACGGCCGAGTCGACGCCGCCGGACATGGCCACGGCCACGCGTCGCGTCGCCTGCGGGGCCAGCTCCAAGGACGAAGAAGCAACCCCTTGAAGGGCGCGGTGGAGGGCGTCGGTGGCGAGTTGGGCGGCGTGGCGCTTTGCGGGGGTTAGACCGCCGATTGCCTGATCGACAGTGTCTATATCGATCAGAGCCGCCTCTAGGACAAGAGAGCCATCCACCATTTCGGCAACCGCGGCGGTTGCAGCGCGGGTGGCCCCACAGCCCTCAGCGTCGAAAGTGACGGACTCGATCCGACCGTCGGCCACGAGAAATGAGATGCGCGAGAGATCTCCGCAGACAGCACCGCCAGCAGCGCCCGTGAAGGCGTCGTCGGCCGCCGGCCCATGCCGGCTGTCATCGCTCAAGTAGTGCTCGAAGAGCTCCCGCTCCATGCCTTGAAGGGTAGAGCGCCGCTACCCAGATCCCGCATAAGCCCGCCCCCACACACACCTACCTTGCTATGTGGGTGTGCG
>JBQCEW010000091.1:0-3549 GCA_051959815.1 Solirubrobacterales bacterium | reverse complement strand
GCTGGTCGTGGTTGCCGACGACCCAGATCAAGCTCCGCCCACGGCCGAGGGCGTTGACGCGCTCGGCGTCCGCCGCCTCCATGCGCGCCTCCGCCGCGCCGTCGTGGAAGGTGTCGCCGAGGAACACGAGCATGCGGGGATCGAGGCCGGCGACTTCCGCCTCCAGCCGGCCAAGCGTCTCACGCGTGTCGTAGGGCGGCAGCATCTGCCCCCGGCTGGCGTAGGACGAGCCCTTCTCCAGGTGCAAATCGGCGACCACCAGCGCACCCTGCGCCTGCAGCCACAGCGCGCCGGAGGGCCGCAGCATCGCCTCGCTCCCGGCCACCGCCATGCGCAGCGAGCCGCAGGTCGCCGAGGCGAACCGATAGGCGAAGCCGGCCGAAATCGCGTTCACGTCAGGGCCTCTGCGATCAGCTCTTCCTCCGCCTCCGCCAGGATCATCTCGCCCGCCCCGCCGGGCGACCGCTCCGTGCCGATCTCCAGCAGGATCGAGACCGAGAAGGGCGACAGGTGGTCGAGGGGCGCGTGCCGGATCCGGCCGCGGATGCGCGCCAGCATCGACGCCAGGCGCGCCACGTCGATGAGGCCGCTCGCCGCATCCGCCCGGGCGCAGCGCAGCAGCAGGTGGTCGGGCTGGTGGCGGCGCAGGACATCGTAGATCAGATCGGTGGAGAAGGTGATCTGGCGGCCGCTCTTCTGCTGTTCGCCGGGGAAACGGCGCTCGATCAGACCGGCGATCACCGCGCAGCCCTTGAAGGCGCGCTTCATCATGAAACTCTCCGCCAGCCAGTCCTCCAGGTCGTCGCCCAGCATGTCCTGCGCGAACAGCTGGTCGAAGTCGAGACCGTCCAGGGGCTTCAGCGCCCAGATCGCCAGCGCATAGTCGTTGCAGACGAAACCCAGCGGTCCCGCGCCCAGCCGCTCCAGGCGGCGCGTCAGCAGCATGGCCAGCGTGGTGTGCGCAAGGCGGCCTTCGAAGGGATAGCCGACCATGAAATGCCGCTGGCCGCGCGGGAAAGTCTCGAGCAGCATCTCGTCCTCGCCGACGATCAGCGAGCGGTCCTTCTGCAGCTCCAGCCATTCGCGCACGTCGGCGGGCAGCACCACCCAATGGCTCTCGTCGAACATCAGCTGGCGCACGCGGCGGGCGAGGAAGGTCGAGAGCGCGAACTTCGAGCCGCCCCAGGACGGCATCTTCGGGTCCTTGTCGGCGGCGGGGCTGACCAGGACGTCCAGGTTGGTGACGCCCATCAGTTTCCAGACCTGGCCGGCGAAGACGAAGGTGTCGCCGGGGTCGAGCATCTCCAGCATGCCCTCCTCGACCTCGCCGATCTTGCGCCCCACGCCGCCGCGGCGGCCGGCCAGGCGTACCGAGAGCATGGCCGGCGAGACGATGGCGCCGACGTTCAGCCGGTGGCGCTGGGCGGTCTCCCCGTTGCGCACCCGCCACAAGCCGTCCTGTCCTTTCATGATCCGGCGGAAGCGATCGTAGGTCTTCAGCGCATAGCCGCCGGTGGAGACGAAATCGACGACCTGCTCGAAGTCCTCCCAGGCAAGGTCGCGGTAGGGGCCGCAGGTGCGGACCTCGTCGTAGAGCGACGCGAGGTCGAAGGCCTCGGAGCAGGCGCAGCCCATGACGTGCTGGGCCAGGACGTCGAGCGCGCCGGTGCGGGCGGCCTCGCCGTCCAGGGCGTTCTCGGCGATCGCCTCGCGGGCGGCCTGGCACTCCAGCATCTCGAAGCGGTTGGCCGGGACGAACAGCGCGCGGCTGGGCTCGTCCAGCCGGTGGTTGGCGCGGCCGATCCGCTGGACCATCCGCGAGGCGCCCTTGGGCGAGGCCAGCTGGATGACGAGGTCGACGTCGCCCCAGTCGATGCCAAGGTCCAGGGTGGAGGTGCAGACCACGGCCCGCAGCTCGCCGCGGGCCATCGCCGCTTCGACCTTGCGACGCTGCTCGGCCGCCAGCGAGCCGTGGTGCAGGGCGATGGGCAGCGAGTCCTCGTTCAGCCGCCAAAGCTCCTGGAAGGCGAATTCGGCCTGAAACCGCGTGTTGACGAAGACCAGCGCGGTGCGGGCGCGCTTGATGACCTCGTAGACCTCCTCCATGGCGTGCTGGGCGGTGTGGCCGGCCCAGGGCACGTGGCCCTCGGAGAGCAGGACGTCGACGATCGGGGCGGCGCCTGCGGGGCCGGTGACGAGGTCGATTTGAAGATGCTCCCTCTTTGGGGGAGCTGTCGGCGAAGCCGACTGAGGGGGCGTTCGGATCAGCCGCCGTTCACCAGCGTCAGCCACTCCTCCTCGGTCAGCACCTGGATGCCGAGCTCGGCGGCGGTCTTCAGCTTCGAGCCGGCGCCGGGACCGGCCACCACCAGGTCGGTCTTCTTGGAGACCGAGCCCGAGACCTTGGCCCCCAGGCGCTCGGCCTGGGCCTTGGCCTCGTCGCGGGTCAGGCGCTCGAGGCTGCCGGTGAAGACGACGGTCTTGCCGGCCACCGCCGTATCGGTCTTCGGCCGTTCCGCGTCCTGGATCTGCAGCTGATCCTTGAGGTCCTGCACGAGCCTGCGGTTGTGGTCCTCGGCGAAATAGGCCCGGGCCGCCTCGATCACCGCTCCGCCGATCTGGTCCATCGCGTCGAGCTCCTCGATGGCCTCGGCCTCGCCCTCCGCCACCTTGTCCATCGCCGCCAGGAAGTCGTCGGCGGTGTGATAGCCGCGCGCCATCACCACAGCCGTGGTCTCTCCGATGTGGCGGATGCCGAGGCTATAGATGAAGCGGTCCAGCGCAATGGTGCGGCGGGTCTCGATGTTGGAGAGCAGGTTGCCGACGCTGGTCTCGCCGTACCGCTCGGTGGCCAGGAGCTCGTCGCGGTGCGCGTGCAGGCGGAAGATGTCGGCCGGGGCGGCCAGCCAGCCGCGCTCGACGAAGGCGGTGAGCTGCTTCTCGCCCAGCCCCTCGATGTCGAAGGCGCGACGGGAGACGAAGTGGCGCAGGTGCGCCAGCTTCTGGAACGGACAGGCGAACTCGCCGGAGCAGCGGCGCACCACCGTCTCGGCGCCCGAGGCGGTGGTCTCGCGGACCACCGGCGTGGCCAGCGGGCACGGGCACGCGTGCGGAAACTCGTAAGGGACCGCGTCCGCCGGCCGCTCGGTCTCGATCACGCTGAGGATCTGCGGGATCACGTCGCCCGCGCGCTGCAGCACCACGGTGTCGCCTAGGCGCACGTCGAGGCGGGCGATCTCGTCGGCGTTATGCAGGGTGGCGTTGGTCACCACCACCCCGCCGACCGTCACCGGGGTCAGCCGCGCGACCGGCGTCAGGGCGCCGGTGCGCCCGACCTGGATGTCGATCGCCTCCAGCACTGTGCGGGCCTGCTGGGCGGGGAATTTGCGGGCGATCCCCCAGCGCGGGGCGCGCGAGACGAAGCCCAGCCGCTGCTGCCAGTCGAGCCGGTCGACCTTGTAGACCACGCCGTCGATGTCGAAGCCGAGATGCGGGCGGACGGCCTCAGCCTCGCGGTAGGCCTCCAAAAGCCCCTCCAGCCCTTCGACC
>JBQCEW010000090.1:0-2903 GCA_051959815.1 Solirubrobacterales bacterium | reverse complement strand
AGGGCTTCGGCGTCCACCACGCGATCGCCGCGGTCGGCGCCTTCTGCGTC
Organism: Solirubrobacterales bacterium; assembly: GCA_051959815.1. Taxonomy (GTDB): domain Bacteria; phylum Actinomycetota; class Thermoleophilia; order Solirubrobacterales; family 70-9; genus VAYN01. Next base: position 2,853 of record JBQCEW010000090.1, on the reverse strand, counting down.
GCCGTCACCAACAACTTCCTCCTCAACCGCTACTGGACCTTCGGTCCCGGCGAGGGCCCTGCCCACTTCCAAGCCGCCCGCTTCCTGACCGTCAGCGTCGCCTCCCTGGGCCTCAACCTCGCCGTCCTGGAGCTGTTGATCTCCAACCACGTGGTCAGCGATCTCCCCGCCCAGGCAATCGCCGTAGCTGTCGCGATGCCTTTCAATTTCCTAGGCAACAAGCTCTGGACCTTCACCTGAGGGGCCTGCAAAGCGGCGCATATCGGCGTCCTCGGTCGCTCGCGTGCAGAGCACGCCACGCTCCCTGCGTCCTTGATCTGCTTGCTTTTCGGCCCCTCAGGCATCATTGGAAGGGATGAGCGAGAAACGGAATTACGACCCGCAGGCGATCGAGCCGGCGCGGCAGGAGGCCTGGCAGGCCCGTGGCGACTTCGACGCGCCGCAACCCAGGGACGGCCAGGAGCGCGTCTACGTCAAGCCCTCGAGCCCGTTCACCTCGGGCAACCTGCACATGGGCCACGTCCGCGACTACTCGATCGGCGACGCCTACGCTCGCTTTCGCCGCGGTCGCGGCGACGCGGTGCTGTTCGGCTTTGGCTTCGACGCCTTCGGTCTTCCCGCCGAGCTGGCGGCGATCGAGCGCCAGGAGCCGCCGGCCGACTGGGTCGCCCAGTGCGGCGAGCGGATGCTGGGCCAGATGAAGCGCCTCGGCTTCTCCTTCGACTACGACCGCGTCTTCTACAGCTCCGACGAGAAGCAGTACCGCTGGTCGCAGTGGCTTTTCAACACGCTCTGGGAGCGGGGCCTGATCTACCGCGACGACGCCACCGTCGACTGGTGCGACACCTGCCAGACCACCCTCGCCTCGATCCAGGTCGAGGACGGCCGCTGCTGGCGCTGCCACAACGAGGTGCGGCTGATCCGGCGCCCGACCTGGTTCCTGCGGATCACCCCCTACCTGGAGGAGAACGACCGGAACACCGAGGGGCTGGAGCAGGGCGGGAAGTGGGACGAGCTCTCGCTCGCCACCCAGCGATACATACTCGGCCGCTCCGAGGGGGTCGAGCTTGATCTCCAGGGCGCCGACGGGCGCTCGCTGACCGTCTTCACGCCGCACCGCAAGTTCGCCGGGCTGGCGAGCTTCGTCCTGCTCTCGCCGCGCCACCCGCAGGTGGACGAGTGGGCGACCGAGGCGGCCCGCGAGGAGCTGGAGCGGATGCGCTCCGGCGGCTGGGAGCGCAGCGCCCGCGACGCGCGCTCGGTTCCGCTCGTCGACACCGGCGCCTCGATCACCGGCCCCGCCGGAGAGGAGCTGCCGGTGGCGATCTCGCCGCTCGTCGACGCTCGCTTCGGGCCGACCGCGGCGCTGGGGATCCCGGCCATCGACGAGGCCGACCGCGACCTCGCCGAGCGACTCGAGCGGATGGAGGCGCCGCCCGCGCCTGAGGGCGACGGCGAGGGGCCGCAACCCGCCCACGTCGAGAGCGCCGCCGAGGCCACTCGCTACCGCGCCAACGACTTCTCGATCTCCCGCCAGCGCGCCTGGGGGTGCCCGATCCCGGTCATCCTCTGCGACGAGTGCGGCCCGGTGCCGGTGCCCGACGAGGACCTGCCGGTGGTGCTGCCGCGTGACCTGCAGCCGACCGGTGAAGGGAACCCGCTCGCCGAGCGCCCCGACTTCGTCGACGTCGAGTGCCCCAAGTGCGGCGCCGCGGCCAAGCGCGAGACCGACACCCTCGACTGCCACTTCGACGCGCTCTGGCTCTGGGTGCCCGCGGCGGTCCCGCCCGAGGGACGCGACGAGCAGATGTTCACCCACCCCGACCTGCAGGAGTGGTTGCCGGCCGAGCGCTTGGTTGCCGGCAACGACAGCGGCGGCTTCGTCTTCGACCAGCGGGTCGTGACCAAGGCGCTGCGGGACATCGGCCCGTTCGGCTTCATGGAGGAGGGGGAGCCCTTCGCCGGCTGCCTCTTCCACGAGATGGTGATCGCCGACGGGCGCAAGATGAGCAAGCACCTGGGCAACGTCGTCAACCCCGACGAGCTCGTCGCCGCCCACGGCGCCGACACGGTGCGGCTGGCGGTGCTCTACGCCGCCGGCCCGGCGAAGACGCTGAACTGGAGCGAGGGGGCGATCAAGTTCGCCAGCCGCTTCCTGCGAAACCTCTGGAACTACACGCACGAGCGTGTCGCTGGGCTAGAGGAGCTGACGCACGACCCGGAGGCCGCGGCCGACACCGAGCACATGCGCGACCGCCTGCGCAAATGGTGCGAGAACGGCCTCGCACGGATCACCGAGGACACGGCGGACCTGCAGATGCACAAGGCGGTCCGCAACATCACCCGCCTCTTCGAGCGCATCCAGGACTTCGAGAAGCGGGTGGTCAAACGGCGCGGAGCCCTTGATCGCGCCGACGCCGAGGCCCAGCTCGCGGCGCTGACCCTGCTGGCGCGAACCCTGCTGCCGTTCGCCCCCCATGTAGCGGAGGAGCTCCTGGTCGCGCTCGGCGTCGAGGACAGCCTCGAGGCGCTCGAGGTCTGGCCGGAGGTGGCGGAGATCCCGGTCCAGCAGTCGCCGTCACCCGCGTCGTAGACCTAAAATCCACTCCATTGTGCAAATACCCTTGATTGCTACATGGCGGTGTGTTATGAATGGCCCTGCCGGGCGATCAACCGGTGAAGGAGGTGGGGCCTCGGATTCGGGAAATCGCCTTGGGGTGGCAAAGGAGGACCAATCCTGAGCCAGGATCTACACCGTCATGACGGATCCTGGTCACGTCGGCTCGGCCGACGTCAGCCCCGCCTCCCTTCATCGTTTGCTTCGGGTCGCTCGCCTCAGGCGCGCGTGGGACG
>JBQCEW010000089.1:0-2998 GCA_051959815.1 Solirubrobacterales bacterium | reverse complement strand
CCCCCCCCCCCCCCCATCTTTTTTTTGGTGGGCGCTCCCCCCCTCCCCTCGCGTTTCTTGTTGTCCCCCCTTCTTTTTTGTGTTTTTTTTTTTTACAACCCCCCCCCACCCCCCCCACGACTTGCGAATAGGATTGGCTGGTGAGCCAAGGTGGAGACGAGATTGCTTTTGCCGGTGCTGCGCGGCAGGCGGAGATGGTGCGGAAGGGGGAGGTTTCGGCTACCGAGCTGGTCGGGTTGTACCTCGATCGGATTCGGCGGCTTGATCCGCAGCTGAACTCGTTCCGGGTGGTGCTTGAGGAGCAGGCGATGCTGGAAGCCGAGCAGGCCGAGGCGCGGGTGCGGGCGGGGGAGGAACGGCCGCTGCTGGGGGTGCCGATTGCGATCAAGGACGAAGTCGACGTCGCCGGGCAGGTCAACACGCACGGCACCGACGGATACAGCGAGCCGGCGAGGGCCGACTCGGAGATGGTGCGGCGGCTGCGCGAGGCGGGGGCGATTATCGTCGGCCTGACGCTGCTGCCGGAGATGGCGATCTGCGGCTTCACCGAGTCGGCGACCTACGGCGTCACCCGCAACCCCTGGAATCCACAGCACACGCCGGGCGGCTCGAGCGGAGGCTCCGGCGCTGCGGTGGCGGCCGGCCTGGTCCCGATCGCCTCGGCCGGCGACGGCGCCGGCTCGATCCGCATTCCCGCCGCCTCCTGCGGGCTGTTCGGGCTGAAGCCCTCGCGGGGTCGTGCCTCGCTGGCGCCGCTGACGGAGGGCTGGCGGGGGATGGCCGTGCTCGGCTGCCTCAGCCGCAACGTCATCGATACCGCCCTCTGGCTCGACGTCATCTCCGGCGGCTCGGCCGAGGCCGAAGCGCCGCCGCCTCCCGAGCGTCCGTTCGTCCAGTCAGCGAAAGCTCCGCCTGGAAGCCTCCGCGTCGGTTTCACGACGCTCGCCCCGCGTGCGGCGGCTCCGCCGACGGTCTCGGATGAAGCGAAGCAGGTGGTGGCCGATTCGGCCGAGCTCTTGCGGTCGCTAGGGCACCAGGTCGAACCGCGCGACCCCGATTGGGGCGGCATCGGCGACACGATCACCACCCGCTTCCTCAAAGGCGTGGCGGAGACCGTCGAGGAAGTGCCGCACCCCGAGCGCCTCGAAAAACGGACGCGGCAGTTCGGGACGATGGGGAAGCTGCTGCCGGAGAGCCTGTACCAGCGGATGATGGCCCGCCGCCCCGCCGAACAAGCGCGGGTCAACGCGATCTTCGACTCGGTTGACGTGCTGATGATGCCGGTAATGGGAGGCACGGCGCTGCCGGTCCGCCGCTGGGAGGGTCGCAACGCTCTGCGCACCGTGCTCGGGATGAGCCGCTTTTATCCCTACTGCGTCCCCTGGAACCACCTCGGCAACCCGGCGATGTCGGTGCCGGCCGGGTTCAGCCCCGACGGGCTGCCGCTGGCGGTGCAGATCGTCGGCCGCCTCGGCGACGAGGCGACGCTGCTCTCGCTCGCCGCCCAGATCGAGGCCGAGCGGCCCTGGGCGGACCGCCGCCCACCGATCTCTTAGCGGTTACGCGACTCAGCCGTTGAAGATTTTGCGCAGCCGCGCGATGTCGCGGACTTTGCCGCGCGGGCGGATGCGGCGCTGCAGCATCATCTTCAGGCGGTTCGCGTCCGGTTTGCCGGAGGCGATCCAGTCGGCCCAACTGGCCTCGATCGTGACGTTCGGGCTCGGCGCTTCGCCGGCCTCGGCCCGAGTCGAGCCGTTGTCGAGGACGAGGTGCCACGGTTCCGCATCGGTGAAACGCCACTGCAGGACGAAGGGCGAGCCGTTGGCGGCGGCGGGATCGGCGACGCGGGTGAGGATGTCGAAGTGGAGGCGCTGCAGCTCGGGCGAGGCTTCGGGCGTCTTCGCGCCCGGGTTGCCGACGACGCCGGCCATCAGCAGCTTCACCTGCTCGGCGGCGACCTCCTCCTCGGATTTGTCGGGGTCGAAGGGGAACACACCGGGCGGCATCTCCTCGGTCGGATAGCCGATCGTCCGCCAGCGTTGACGCACCAATTTGAACCCGAAGGCGATGATGTCCTCGATCGAGAAGCCGTAGCACTCCGTGTAGGAGCGGTCGAGGCCGGGCGGCGAGAAGACACCGGGCATGTAGGGGAGAACCTCTTTCAGCAGCTCGATAACCGCGGCCCGGTTCTCCTCCCAGCCGGGTGCGCCCTCCTCGAGCAGCTCGGAGAGGACCTTGACGCCGAAGCCGATGTGGCGCTGCTCGTCGCGGGAGACGTTCGCCATCCCCTCGCTGAAGCCGGGCATCGTCTCCTCGGAGGCGAAGAAGTCCTCGATGAAGTGCTGGCCGGGCTGGGCGAGGCTGCCCTCGACGATCAGGTGGTAGAGCGTGATCGCCTGCGCGAACTTCGCCACCGAGCGGTCCTTGCGCAATTCCTCGGCCATCCGGTCGAGGCGGTCGAAGATGCCGCGGTAGCCCCAGTTCAGCTGCGGCAGGGTCGCCGACAGGGTCTGCTGCACCGAGGTGCCGCCGACCCCGATCACCTCCTTGAAGAAGCGGTGGAAGAAGAGCGAGTGGCGGACCTCGTCGACCTGCTGGGTCGCCAGGAAGTAGGACTGCTCCTCGGTCGGGGCGGCGGTGACGTAGGGGGCGAGGGTGTCGGCGACCCGGTCCTCGCCGTAATAGAACATCGAGTAGATCCACATCGCGGAGCGCTTCTGGATGTCGCTCAGCCCCTCCCAGCCCTCGCGGTCCTTCGACATGTCGATGTCGTAGGCGCTCCAGTTCCCCTGCTCCCAGCGGTGGTAAAGGTCCTCGTAGGTGATGTTGTCCATCAGGCGCTGGGAAGCGACGCTCATCTCGTCTCCTTTTGGTGTTGCATTCGCCCGGCCCGGGCAGGGTACCGCGATCCTGGCTGCCTGGCCAGTTTCAGACGGTGACGTCGGTCACGCCGCGGGCGGCTCGATCTCGCGCTTGAGGATCTTGCCGGTCGGCCCCT
>JBQCEW010000088.1:0-4610 GCA_051959815.1 Solirubrobacterales bacterium | reverse complement strand
TCGAGGCCGCCGGCGCCCGCCGGCCCCGCTGGTACCGCCCGCCCTACGGCGGCTCCACCCCCGCCCTCGCCCGCTTCTGCGGGGAACTCGACCTCGGCCTCGCCTACTGGTCGGCCTGGGGGCAGGACTGGGAGGCGATCTCCGCCCAGAAGATCGCCGCGCTCGTCCTCCGCGACCTCGAGCCGGGCGGCATCGTGCTCCTGCACGACTCGCCGCTGTACGCCGAGCGCGACGACGCCACTCCGACCACCGATTCAATTCCGCTGCTCGCAGACGCCCTCCAGAGCCAGGGCCTGCGCGCGACCTCGATCGGCTCCGCTTTCGATGCCCGCACTACCTGAGGCACAAGGAACGCCGGCGCTGCTGGTCTGCTCCCCGGGGGGGCACCTGCTGCAGATGATGCGGCTCAGCCCCGCCTGGCAGCACCTGGACACGACCTGGGTGACGCTGGAAGCAGCCGACTCCCAGCACCTGCTGGCGGACTCGCCGGTCGTCTACGCCTACGGCCCGACCAACCGCAGCCTGCGGGGGCTGGCCTCCAACCTGCGCATCGCCTGGCGGGTGATCCGCGAGAAGCGGCCGCGGGTGATCCTCTCCACCGGCGCCGCGCTTGCCGTGCCCTTCTTCCTGATCGGGAAGCTGCACGGCTGCCGTCTCGTTTACGTCGAGAGCTTGACCAGGACGGAGAATCTCTCCCTCGCAGGACGGATGGTCTACCCCCTGGCAGATGCATTTTTCGTGCAATGGCCCGAGGCGGCAGAGCACCGCCGGCGCGCCCGATACGTAGGAGGATTGCTCTGATGATCTTCGCAACCGTCGGCAGTCACCCGACCTTCCGCTTCGACCGTCTCCTGGACGCGCTGGAGACGCTCGGCAACGGCGAGGAGCTCGTGGTCCAGCATGGGCCGGGCGCTCCGCCCCCGAACGCGACCGCGGCTGCGCCCTGGATGTCGTTCGAGGGAATCGCCGACAACCTCTCCCGCGCCGACAAAGTCGTCTGTCACGCAGGGGTCGGCACGATTCTCTGCGCGATCCGGGCCGGGCACGTGCCGATCGTCTTCCCCCGCCTGAGCCGCTTCAACGAGACCGTCGACGACCACCAGCTCCACCTGGCGAAGGCCCTGGTCGAGACCGGCAAGGTCATCCTGGTCGAAGAGGCAAGCGAGCTGGCGCCCGCCTTGGCGCGGACGCCGGCACGCGGGCAAGCGGGGCAGGACGGCGGCGGGGCGCTGATCGGAGCGGTGCGCGACGAGCTGCTTCAGAGCAGCGCGCGGTAGATCCGCTCGACTCGCCCAGCCACAGCTTCGGGAGAGAACTCGGTGCTGCGCTGCTGCGCTGCTGCGCCCAGCCTGCGGCGGAGCTCCGGATCGGCGCCGATCTCACCGAGGGCGGCGGCGAGGGCGGCCGGGTCGCCCGGCTCCACGACCAGCGCCTCGACCCGGTCGGTGACGACGTCGGGGACGCCGCCGACCGCCGTGGCGACGATCGCGAGCCCGCACGACATCGCTTCCAGCAGCACCATCGGCAATCCCTCGGAGGTCGAGGCGAGGACGAAGACGTCGGCTTCGCGCAGGAGCTCGTCTTTCTCGTCCCCCTCCAGCCAGCCGCGCCAGCTTGCGTCCGCAGCGCTCGGCGGCTCACCCTCCCCCCAGGGGGGATCGCCGGGGCCCGCCAGCACGAAGCGCAGTGAGCCCACTTCCGGGCTTTGGAGCGCCTCCAACAGCACCTCGCCCCCCTTGACCGGATTGGCGAACCCGCCCAGGTAGACGGCCAGCGGCGGGGCGTCTCGCGGCTCGGGCCGAGGCTCACCGGGAACGTCTGGCACGGCGTTGGGCACGATGGCGATCTCCTCGGCTCCGAAGGCGAGCGCGAGCTGCCGCGCGCTCGCGTCCGAGACGGCGAGGACGACGTCGGCGGCGCGGAAGGCCGCGCGCAGGTAGGCGAGGCTGAGGCTCCCGAGGCGGGAGCGGAAGGTTTCGATGTCGCCGGGGCCGGAATGGAGGTGGAAGACCACCCGCCGCTGCAGCAGCTTTGCCAGCAGCACGCAGCCGGCCTTGCGGTACATGCTGCCGCGCACGGTGGAGTGGACGTGGACGATGCGGCCGCGACCGCGCAGGCTCCAGGCGACGATCGCAAGCAGAGCCCGGGCGTAGACGAGGAGGCGCTGGGCGGCGCCGCTGCCGCGGTGGGTGGTGACGACGTCCAGCTCGAAGTCCCGCCCCAGCGGCGAGGCGTAGAGCGCCCGCATCGAGGTCCGCATCCCGCCGGGCACGTCGGGGCCGACCTGGAGGACGCGCGGCCTGTCCTCAGCCATCGGCTGACACCCCCCGCGGCGGCTCGACGTTCTTCATGTCCCCCCCGCCCGGCAGGCTCGGCGGCGGTCCCCAGCGACCGCGGAGGAAGTCAAGGATGCCGCGGACGGTTCCGACCGCGACGGGCCAGGTGGCGGCGGGGTCGCCCGGCCGCAGCGGCGTCAGCCGCGCCAGGCTCCGCGCCAGCTCCGAGAGCGCGAGGCCGCTCCAGCGCAGGAGCGCGGCCGCGGTGCCGCGGGCGCCGGCCTGTCGCTGGGCGAAGGCGAGGCCGTTGCGGGCACGCAGGTAGGCCCAGGGGCCCGGCCGCTTGGCCGCCCCCGGCTCCTGGTCGGCAACCGCATCCGGGACGACGCCGACGCCGAAGCCGGCGCGGCGGATGCGCAGGCAGAGGTCGGCGTCCTCGCAGTAGCTCCAGAGGCGCTCGTCGAACTCCCCCGCCTCCCGCAGCGCCTCGGAGCGGATCAGCAGCGTCCCGCCGTCGAGCCAGTCGCAAGGGACGACGGGGCCGCCCTGCGGGCGCTCTTTGCGGTGGCCGAGGTCGCCGGTCGGGCTCGCCATGCCGCCGAAGGAGAAGGCCTCCTCGGAGCCGGCGAAGAGCAGCGCCGGGCCGAGCACGCCGTAAGAGGTCTCAGCGGCCGCAACCTCGGCCAGGCTCTGCAGCGCTTCCGATCGCAGGCTGGCGTCGTGGGTGAGCAGGAGCAGCAGCTCGGGCGGGCGCTCGAGCAGTCGCTCGATGCCGAGGTTCATCCCCGCCGCGTAGCCAAGGTTGTGGCTTGCCTCGATCACCTCGCAGCCCGGCGGGGGCGCGGGCAGGAGCTCGCCAGGGGCCGAGGGGTTGTGGACGACGACCGTCCTCCCAACGGGGACACCCTGCTCCTCCAGCGAGCTCAACACCTGCAGGTACTCGCCGCCGGCGCCGTAGGCGAGGACCACCACGCCGATATCGCTCACGAGCGCTGCAGCCCCCGCTTGAGCCGGCGCAGGGGCTCGCGCGCCCCGGGCGGCAGGGATTCCAGCGCGTGGACGCCGCGCACCGCACCGCTCAGCGCCGCTCGCGAGGGGAGGCCGGAGGGGACGAACCAGGTGCCGGCGTCGCGGACCCCCGTCTGGAAGCGCTCCTTGTAGGCCTCGTCGCCCCACATCAGGTCGTAGATCGCCGCCCCCTCCGTCGCCGCCTGCTCGATCGTGTGAGCCAGCATCACGTTCCCCAGGCCCTGCTTCTCGTAGCGGCTGGCGAGGCCGGCGAGGGAGTAGCAGTAGCGCTCGCCGATCCGCCAGCCGTACCAGGCGGCGGCGGGCTCGCCGTCGGCTTCGGCGATCCAGAGCCGCAACCAACCCTGCTGCTGCGCCGCCCTGGCGAAGGCGGCCAGAAGGCGCCGCGAGCGCTCGTCGCCGAGCGTCGAGCCCCCGCGAGCATCCCAACGCTCGTTGTGGAGGCGGAAGAAGGCGGCGAGGTCGTCGTCCAACTCCTCCGGGCCCGAGGTCATCCGGAAGCTGAGACCGTGGTCGCGCTCGAGCTTGCGCCGCCGCCGGCCGAGCTGGCTGCGGAAGTTGCGGCTGCGGTCGGCCATGTAGCCCTCATAGCCGCGCTCGTCGAAGGCGATGAAGGGGAGCACGTCGCTGCGCCGGCGCGGCGCCGTGCCCAGCCCTAGCGCGGCGGGCCAGGGGGAGCCGGCATCGATCCGGTTCAGCACGAAGGCGTTCCAGGAGCCCGCTTCGGCGGCGAGGAGCCGCCCGCAATCCTCCCCCATCGCCGCTTCATCCTCGGGCCTGCAGGCGGGGCCGAACCAGTCTCCGCGCCGGGCATTGGGGAAGCGCAGCACCCGCAGCGGGCCGCGCCGGGTGGAGACCAGCGGCAGCACCCCGCGCAGCTCCCCGTCGACCCGCCAGGCGATGACATGCGGCTCGTCCTCGGCGATCAGCTCGGTGGCGACCGCGAACCACTCGGGCGTGAGGAAGGGATTGCCCCTTGAGACCGCGAGGCGGCGCCAGGCGTCCAGCAGGCCCTGGTCCCGCAGCCCCTCAGCATCGATCATCTCGGCGCGTGGGGGTTGCGGCACAGCGCGAGTTTATGGATAGCCGCAGGCGCCAACCCAAGCGGGCGCGGCGACGCATGAAACGCTGCTGTCCACGGCTCTGGACGGATGTTCGATTGCCTGTCCCTGCAATTCAGCGTTTGTACGGCCCGCCGAGACAGGGGGTATGCGCTTTTCCTCCCGCTTTCTCGTCTCCTTCCTGGCCGCGATCCTGGCGCTAGCGTCGTTCGCCGCCGTCGCGCCGGCGAAAGGCAAGTTCCAC
>JBQCEW010000087.1:0-3721 GCA_051959815.1 Solirubrobacterales bacterium | reverse complement strand
CCTTTTCCAGGGCCCGCTGCATCTCTTCTTCGACGAAGGCACGGTCCTCCGGGTGGATGTACTGGGAGGTGGTGACCTCATAGGTCTCCTCGAATTCCTCGGGCGCAATTCCGTAAATCTCGAAAAGGCCGTTGGAGCAGGTCATCTTTCGGCTGGGAATGTCCCAGTCCCAGCTACCGAGGCGGGCCAGGTGCTCGGCCTCGGCCAGGCGCGCAGGGCTGCGCTCGAGCTCTTCTTCGATCCGTCGGCGTTCGGTGATGTCAGTGACGAGAGCGAAGAAGCCCCGCACGGTGCCGTCGTCGCCGACGTCGGGAATGTAGGACGCTTGGGTGTAACGGATCTCGCCGGAGGGGATCTCGATCTCCCGGTCGAATAGTTGCGGCCTCCCCGCAAGCGCCCCTTCCATGTATTTCAGGTTCTTCTTGTAGAGCTCTTGGCCGAGCACCTCGCTGATGTGGATGCCGCGCATTTCCTCCGGCGACTTGCCGAAGAACTCGACGTAGGCGGCGTTAGCCATTCGATTACGCAGATCTCGATCCCAGTAGCCGATCATCGCCGGCAGCGAGTTGAGGATCGCCTCGATGCTCTCGGACGAGTCAGCTAACCGATCTCGGTCCTTGTCCGCGGATGAACCCACTGCTGATCCCATAAAGACCCTCCCTAGGGCGGGTGCAACCAGTCTAATGAGGGGGCTTCGTGGCTCTATCGTCTTTGCCGTGCTCGACCGCGGTGAAGATCCGTCGCCTCGCCCCTTCCAGCGTCGGTCAGCCTTGCGGACGGGCATTCCTCCCGTCGAGGCGCATGGACAGCGACCGGCTGCGGTACCCCTGGCTGCAGCCGGTCGCCCCGCCTCTCTGCTGCGGGACGTCGAAGCGCTGATGGCCGAGAACCACGGGATTCGCCTCGTCAGGCAACCCTCGTCTGCGGGCCTCCGGCGGGTACGCCCTTAAAGGCCCTGATGCCACCTATCGGTGGTGCTGCGGCTCCGGATCGCCGCCCGCAGTTCCGCCCCCACTGCAAACGCGAACACGGCGAGCAAGGCCGCCACCGCGGCGTAGAAAATGGTCGTCGCTCCCGTCCCCAGGGCGGTCCTGAGGGAGTGAGCCGCGGATGAACTTTCCGGCTTGTCGAGATGCCCCTGAGGTGACGGCAGGGAGTTGCCCGCTTCAGTTTCGCCACCCGGCCCTAAAGGCATCTCCACGGCCTTGAGGATGTCGGACAGGGGGACAGCCCTCAACTCTGCAGCGAAGGTAGCCAGGAGCCCCTGGTCTCGACCCAGCGCGACGGCCGGCCAGACATAGGCGAGTAGCCAGTCCACCGGGGTCGCTTTGACCGGGGTCTGTGGTCCCCGGGACTCGGGGCCTTCGTGCTCGCCTTGACGAGTTTCCGGCGAGTGCGCACTTGCGCCGGGAGTGGAAGCGCGCGCCGATGATGAGGTTTCCGTCGCGGCCGGTTCTGCTGCTTCATTCGCCGCTCCTTCAACCGCAGGGGTGGTGCCCGCGCTCGCCTTCGCGGCCGCTTCGCTCGTTGAGCCGGCTGCGCTCTGGGAGTAGGTCGATGCAGCTTCCACCGGTGCCTTAACCGAGTTCACCGGGGACTGGGGCGTGGGTGGAGGTGGGACTGAAACTGGCGGTACCGGCGGCGGAGCGGTGGGAACCGATGGCGCCGGGGCACCGGTGGCCGATTCGACGACCGACCCGGCGGCGCCTTCCACTTCACCCACAAGGGTTGCCGAAGCGACCGGAGCGCTGACGGTGAAGGCCGCGATGAGAGCGCAGGTGGTGGAGATCGCACGATTCAACCTGCTTTAGGTATTACCCAATATCTCGACGTATATTCGGGTCCTTCCAGGCGCTCGGCGACAACTAGGATGCAGCCGCCATTGGTGCGGCTTGCATACCGCTGTACATTTTCCTATCAGGAACTGCCAGAGTACTGTGGCACAGTCGACCGGCGAGAGGGACTAAATAGGGAGAGAACGTGACGGAGCTAGACGTTGATCTAAGTGCGTTGTTGCCGGCCGACCTGCCCGATGGGCGGGAAGCGGTCGAGGAGGGAAAGGCCCTGGCCTCGAGCGTCGAGCGCAGCCGCTCGCTTTTTTGCGAGGAGAAAGGAGTCGGCTCCGAGCGCGAGTGGCGCGAACGTGCCCGCAGCGAGGGGATCTCCTGCACCTGCATGAACATCGGGCTCGCGACCTGGGCCGAGACTCGCGAGGCGCTAGGACAGATCTACGAAGACGCGCTCTCGCGCGGTGTCCGCCCGCCCGATCGCTTCAACCTGATCGCCGAGCGGCGCCTGGGTCTGCCGAAAGACAAACGCGCCGAAGCGCCGCAGGAAACCGGTCCCGTGATGCTGACCGAGCAGGACTGGTGGGAGCTCGCCCACACGGTGCCGATCGAGCCAGAGGCGGCCGACAACAACATCGGCAGCCCCGCCTCGCTCGAAAACGCGATCGATGCGCTGCAGGCCGGCATCACCACGATCGGCGTCCTCTCGCAGTACTCGTGGCGCTGGCCCTACTGGGACGATGAAATCGGCCAGACGATGGTGACGCTGCAGGCGGCCGGGCTCCTGGCGGCCTTCAAAGACGAGGGCGTCGTCTTCGACTCCTACCTCGAGGACGGCTATCCCGGCGTCTTCCACGACTACGCCAACTACGTCGGCTGGGCGTTGGTCGAGCGCTACATCAGCGAAGATCTGATCGGCGCCGCCTACTCACCGTCCTGGGGCGGCTTGACCCAGAACCCGGTGATCAAGTCGGCGGTGACCCTGGCGCTGCAGGCCGTCAACCCCGACAAAGTCCCCTTCTCCTACACCCAGGGCGACACGATCGGCAACACGCCCGATTTCGATGCCAACATGGCTGTCCTCAACAACGACCTCCTCTTTACGAAGATGGTCGACAAGCGCTACCGCCTTGGTTCCGCGCCGATCGCGGTCCCAGTTACCGAGACCGAACGGATTCCCTCCTGGCAGGAGGTCGCGACCGTGCAGACGATCAGCCGCCGGCTCGAGGATTACGTACCGCTGATCGAGCCGGTAATCAATTGGGGCAAGATCGAGGCGCTGCGCGACGAGCTGGTCCGCGGCGGGCGCGCTTTCTATGAGTCGGTGATGACGGGACTTTCCAGCGCCGGCATCGACGTTCGCGACCCAGCGCAGATGCTGTTGGTCCTCAAACGCCTCGGCTCGACCCGCTGCGAGGAGCTATTCGGCGCCGGCCAGCCGGACCCGGAGTTCCCGCGCGGCCGCCGGCCGGTGCTTGAAACCGACCTGGTGAAGAGCACGATGGAAGAGCGCGAGCGGCTGCTCGCCGAGCTGCAGCGACAAGGGGAGAGGGAGGCGATCCGGGGGATGAAGGTCCTCGTCACCTCGACGGATGTGCACGAGTTCGCCGAGTTCCTGCTCACCTCGACCCTGTCGGCGGTCGGCACTGAGGTAATCGACTTCGGCATCAACCGCGACCCCGAGGACATCGTCAAAGCGGTGATCGAGACCGACGCCGACGCGATCGTGATCAGTACCCACAACGGCGTCGCTCGCACCTTCGGGCAGCACTTGATGAAAGAGCTGCGGGCCTCGGGGGCGAGGGAGGTGGCCATCTTCATGGGCGGTGTGCTGAACGAAGACCTCGACGGCTCCGAGGTCCCGGTCGACGTTAGTGCCGATCTCAATGCCAGCGGGATACAGACGCCGGGCACTATCGACCGCCTCGTCGACA
>JBQCEW010000086.1:0-3353 GCA_051959815.1 Solirubrobacterales bacterium | reverse complement strand
CTTCGATCTCAGCTCGTCTTCGATACCTATCGCGGCACGGTGAATGCGCTCGAAGGCATTGATCTCTATGTCGATCGCGGCGAGTCCCTCGGCATCGTCGGCGAGACCGGCTGCGGCAAGAGCACCACGGCCAAGCTGCTGCTGCGCCTGCTCGATCCCACCAGCGGCTCCATCAACTTCGACGGCCGCGAGATCGCCGGCGTCAAGGGCGGCGCGCTCGTCCAGCTGCGGCGCGAGATGCAGATGATCTTCCAGGACCCGTACGCGTCGCTGAACCCGCGCAAACGGATCGGGCAGATCGTCGGCGACCCGCTGAAGCGACAGGGGGTGGCGAAGGGCTCCGACCTGCGGCGACAGGTGCAGGAGCTGCTCGAGCGGGTCGGCCTCGCCGCCGAGCACTACAACCGCTTCCCGCACGAGTTCTCCGGCGGTCAGCGGCAGCGGATCGGGATCGCCCGGGCGCTGGCGCTGAAGCCGAAGTTGGTGATCTGCGACGAGCCGGTCTCGGCGCTCGACGTCTCGATCCAGGCGCAGATCATCAACCTGCTCGACGACCTCCAGGAGGAACTCGGCCTCGCCTACCTCTTCGTCGCCCACGACATCGGCGTCGTCCGCCACATAGCCGACCGGATTGCGGTCATGCACGACGGCAAGCTCGTCGAGCGGGGGACGGCGGATCAGGTCTGCGAGCACCCTAAGGACGGCTACACGAAGAAACTACTTGCGGCGGTGCCGATTCCGGATCCCAAGGAGAGCCGCGAAAGACGGGAGCAAGCCGGTACCGTCGGGTAGGTGGCTCTTCCGCTCTCGCCGCCGATCAAACCGCAGCTTGCGCTTACCCGCAAAGAGCTGCCAGTGGGGGAGGAGTGGGGTTATGAGCCGAAGCTCGATGGCTTCAGGGCGATCGTCTTCGTCGACGGGGCCGAGGTCTATATCCAGTCGCGCGGGGGGAAACCGTTTAACCGGTATTTCCCGGAGTTGAGCTTTGCGCCGGGGCGGTGGGTGCTTGATGGGGAGTTGGTGATTCGGGATGCGGAGGGGAATCTTGAATTCGATGCGATGCAGGAACGGATTCACCCGGCGCAGTCGCGGATCGAGCTGCTCGCGAAGGAGATCCCGGCGAGCTACATCGTTTTCGACCTGCTGGCCGAGGGGGACGAGGTCCTGTGCGAGCGGCCGCTGCGGGAGCGGCGCGAGCGGCTGGCGGCGATTGCCGAGGGGGCGGGGCTGGAGCTGACGACGCTCAGCACCGATGCCGCGCAGGCGGAGAGGTGGCTGGGCAGCATCGAGGGCGTGATGGCGAAGGACCTGAGCGCGCCCTACGTCCAGGGCAAGCGCAAAGGGATGGCTAAGGTCAAGCGCGAGCGGACGATCGACTGCGTGGTGATGGGCTGGCGGCCGGGCAAAGAGGAGGGGACGGTCGGGTCGCTGATCCTTGGGCTCTACGACGGGGGCGAGCTGCGGACGGTGGGGCACATCTCCGGGTTTTCGAAAGCGGCGAAACAGAGCATGCGGGCGATGCTGGCGCCGTTGGAGACGGGGGAGAGTGGGACGGCGGAGCCGAGTCGGTGGACTGGCGGGCGGGAGCTTGAGTGGGTGGAGTTGCGGCCGGAGTTAGTCATTGAGGTTGGGTATGACCATGCTGCTTCGGGGCGGATACGGCATGGGGCTCGGTTTCATCGGTTTCGGGACGACAAACGGCCGGAGGAGTGCCGGTTCGATCAATTGGACGAAGGGGGCTAGAACAGAGACTCTTGGACGGGGGAGCTCTGGCGGACGGGTCCTGTCACGGCAGGGGACCCACCACCCCCTGCAACAGCGCAGGGGGTGGTCCCCCCTACCGCGCCACCCGTCCGAGGAGCGTCTTGTTTTCTCGCTCGGCCCCTACCCCAGCCTTTGACAGCTCTCGTTGCGTGTTTGCGCTGCTCAGGCCGCATATAGGCGCGGCCGCGGTAGAGGGCTTCGTAGCGGGGCAAGAGGTCAGGGCGTTTCTCGGCTAGCCAGGCGAAGAAGACATCCTTGACCTCGCCGCGGAGGTGCAGCGCTACTCCCCCGACGAAGCTGGCTCCTGCTTCTTTGGCCCTATCTACGATCGGTTGGACTTGGTCGGGGGCGTCGTTGATGCCGGGCATCAGGGGGGCGATTAGGACGCCGGAGTCGATGCCGCGGGCGCGGAGCTCGGCTACGGCGTCGAGGCGGGCAGAGGGGCTTGGGGTGTTGGTCTCGGTGGCTCGCCAGGCCTCCTCGTCGAGGGTCGGGACCGAGAGGTTGACGGAGATCGGCAGCTTCTTTGCCATCCGCTCGTAGATCTCGATGTCCCGCAGCACCAAGGGCGACTTCGTCAGCACCGAGACGGGCGTCTCCGCCGCCTCCAGCGCCTCGAGGATCTCCGGCATGAACCGATAGCGGCTCTCGACCCACTGATATGGGTCGGTGTTCGTCCCCAGCGCCACCAGCTCCCGCTTCCACCCCGGCCGCCCCAGCTCCGCCCGCAACAGCTCCGGCACGTTCACCTTCACCACGATCTCCCGCTCGAAGTCTCGTCCCGCGTCCATATCGAGGTAGGGATGAGTGCGACGGGCAAAGCAGTAGAGATAATCGACAGGCGTGGGTGCAGCCACGAAAGGGGTTGACCGTCCACTCGAACCCGTAGCGGCCCCCGGGCACTCGATTCAGCGCGGATTTCGCCCGCACCTCGTGGAATCGAATGCCAAGTGCCTCAGGGGCGTCGAACGTCCGCGTCACCGCTTCCTCGGCCAGACCAAACAGCCTGCCTGCCTCCTCGCTCTCGACTCTCTGCCCATCCCACCGCATGCGAACACATGTTCGCATATCTGACAGCTGTCTGAGAGCGCGGCGTTCTGAGGATAGGGTCGCAACCGCAGGAGAAGACCAACCGCGGTCAGAGGACATCCGGGCGGGTAAGCGTCTCCTTTGGCGTAGGGGCGATGGATGCCTACCTCTGCGATGCGTTCGCTGACACTCTTGCGCGTTGCCTCAGGAGTTGCCGACAGAATGGTCATGCACTACCGGACGGATACAAAAAGCTAGAACTGCCGGTTGGGCCTCTGATGGCAAATTATCGTGCCCGCGCCAATTGGGGGCTCCGGATGGCAACCCGCGCCCTTATGGAGAGAGACAACCTCCTCCGTCTCTCGCGGCTGCGAGAACTTCTGAACCCGGCGCTTCCCACCGGTCAGAGGCTCTGGGGAGATCTTGCCCAGGACTTCGTCGACCTCAACCGCAAACGCATCGCTGGATTTCGCAAAGACGAATATGCCGCGCTCACGGGAGCCGCAAAAGCGGAGGGTCCGAAGACTGTTACCAACCAGGTCATGAAGCGAATGGGGGAA
>JBQCEW010000085.1:0-7838 GCA_051959815.1 Solirubrobacterales bacterium | reverse complement strand
ACGGCGCCGATCGTGTAGCACTCGCCGTCGTCCGATTGCTGACCCAGCAGGACCAGGTCGGGATTCTCCGACTCGAGCACTTTCGCCAGCGCGTAGCCGGTGGCGCAGACGTCGGAGCCGGCCAGCGCGTCGTCGGCCAGGTGAACCGAGCGGTCGGCACCGAGGGCGACCGCCTTGTGCAGAGCACGGACGGCCGAGCTCGGGCCCATCGTCACGGCCACGACCTCCTCGACCGGAATCGCGCCACCCTCCTTGATCTGCATCGCCGCCTCGAGGGCATGCGTGTCGAAGGGGTTGAGATTTTTCTCGCCGCTGCGGTCCAGCCGCATCGTGTTCGGATCGATGCGCTTCTGAACGGCGGCGTCCGGGACCTCCTTGACCAGGACGCAGATCTTCAAAACAAAGCCTCCTTGGGGACGATTCTCAGGTCTTCGCGGGGCGCGATATTAACGACTCGCCGCGGTTGACTGACGAGTCAATCAGGACTATACCCCGATCACCGGCACCCCTGCACCGATCTGTGTCGAATGCACTATTCGGCTTCGTGGCGGGCGCTGGCGCGCTCTTGGATGAACTCGACGATGTCGTCGGTTCCGGCGCCAGGCGTGAAAACCTCGGCCACCCCGAGCTTCTTCAGCTCCGGGATGTCGTCGGCGGGGATCGTGCCCCCGACCGTGACCAGGACGTCATCCACCCCCTGCGCTTGCAGCAACTCGACCACTTTCGGGACCAGCGTCATGTGGGCGCCGGAGAGGATCGAGAGGCCGACCGCGTCGGCGTCCTCCTGGATCACCGTCTCAGCGATCTGCTCCGGCGTCTGGTGCAGGCCGGTGTAGATCACCTCCATCCCGGCGTCGCGCAGAGCACGGGCAATGATCTTGGCGCCACGGTCATGCCCGTCCAAGCCGGGCTTGGCGACGACGACGCGGATCTTACGTGCGGTTGCTGCCTCCATCGAGCGGAAACCCTAGCGGGGGCGCAGCCGCCGCGGCGGCGGAACGCGGCGGCGGGCGGCGACTCGCGAGGCGCCGAAGCCGGCGACGGTCGCCAGCAGCGTCACCGCGAGGGCGACGAGGCGGCGGCCGAGGCGCTCGAAGCGCATCACCTGCCACCCCTCCGCCCTGGCGATCTCGGCCAGCGGCGGGTCGGGGTTGACGGCGACCGGGTTGCCGACGGCGCGGAGCATCGGCAGGTCGGAGAGCGAGTCGGAGTAGGCGAAGGAGTCGGCGAGCTCGATCCGGTGGCTGGCCGCGAATTCGCGCATCGCGTCGACCTTGCCTTCGCCGTAGACGAAGGGGCCGTCGAGGCGGCCGGTGAAGTTGCCGTCGGCGTCGACCTCGTAGCGGGTGCCGATGCCGCCGTCCATCCCCAGCACGTGAGCGAGCTGCTCGACGACACCGTTGCCGGCGGCACTGACGATGAAGGTGGGCCGTCCAGCGTCCTGGTGGGCGTAGACCTCCTCCAGCATCTGCGGGTAGACGCGCGGCAGGATCGCTGCCATCACTTCCGGCCCCATGCGGTCGATCGTCCTCGCCGAGACGCCGGTGATCAGCTCCCGCGCCACTTTCAGCACCTCGGCGGTGCGGGAATCGGTGGTGCCGCGCAGGCGGTAACGGAAGTGCTCCCACCCCCAGCTAGCGAGCAGCCTGCGGCTGACGATTCCCTGTTTAGCCGCGATGCGGGCGAACTGCATCCCGCTCGACCCCGCCATCAGGGTCTTGTCCAGGTCAAAGAAGGCAGCAGCCCGCGGCGTACCTTCGCTCGCGGGCTGCTCGCTCATGGAGCTAGGACCCGTTGACCTCGATCACGATGGCGTCGCCCTGGCCACCGCCGGAGCAGATCGCGGCGACGCCGAGACCGCCACCGCGGCGGCGCAGCTCGTGGACGAGGGCGCCGACGATGCGGGACCCGGAGGCCCCGATCGGGTGCCCGAGGGCGATCGCGCCGCCGTTGACGTTGACCTTCTCCTCGTCGACGCCGAGCATCCGCACCGAGTTCAGAGCGACCGAGGCGAAGGCCTCGTTGATCTCCCAGAGGTCGACCTCGTCGGGGCTCTTGCCGATCTTTTCCAGCGCCTGCTTGGCGGCGTTGGCCGGCGTTTTCGCCAGGTAGGGGAAGTCGTCGGCGACGGTGCCGTAGGAGAGGATCCGCGCCAGCGGCGTCTTCCCTTCCTTTTCCGCCCACTCTTCGGAGGCGACGACGATCGCGCCGGCGCCGTCGTTGACGCCCGGGGCGTTACCGGCGGTGTGGGTCGCGTCCTCGCCGCCGATCGCCTTCAGCTTCGCCAGCGTCTCCAGGGTGGTGTCGGGGCGGATCGCCTCATCGGCCTCGACCGTGCTCTCGCCCTTGCGCGACTTGACGGTGACGCCGACGATCTCGTCGGCGAGGCGGCCGGCTTCGGTCGCCTCGTGGGCGAGCCGGTGCGAGCGCTCGGCGAAGCGGTCCATGTCGACGCGGGTGATCTCCAGCTCGTTGGAGACCTCGCTCGCCTCGTTGATCATCTGCTTGTCGGTGAAGGGGTTGGTGAGCCCGTCGTGGGTCATCGCGTCGAGCGCCTTGACGTCGCCCATCCGGAAGCCGAAGCGGGCGTTCGGCAGCAGATATGGCGCCTTGCTCATCGACTCCACGCCGCCGGTGACGGCGACGTTCGAGTCGCCGGCGCGGATCGCCATGTCGGCGATGCCGAGCGAGCGCATGCCGGAGGCGCAGACCTTGTTGATCGTCTCCGAGGGGACCTCCTTCGGGATGCCGCCCTTGATCTGGGCCTGGCGCGAGGGGATCTGGCCCTGGCCGGCCTGCAGGACCTGGCCGAAGACGACCTGCTCGACCTGCTCGGGGGCGACGCCGGAGCGGTCGAGGGCTGCCTCGATCACGGTGCCGCCGAGGTCGGTCGCGTCGAGGGAGGAGAGACCGCCGCCCATCTTTCCGAATGGGGTGCGCGCGGTTCCGAGAATCACTGAGCTGGGCATCTACTGCCTTTCCTTTCAAGTTTCGCTAGGCCTGGCCCCTGTCCGCCAGGTCCAGCGGATGACGATACCGACAGGGCGGCGTGACCATCCGACAACCCGCGTGTGCGGCCGGCGAGTGCCGGACCGAGCGGGGGTAGGACGCAGGGAGGCCGAATGGCAGCGCCATTTGGCCGACTGAGGACGACGCCCCGCGAAGTGTGTCCGGCGCCGCCAGACGTGCGCGGGGGTTGTCGGATGGTCACGTAAACTCGCGGCCGATGAAGGTCGAGGTGAGGCAGGCGGAGCTGCGCGAGGCGGGGGTGGATCTCGCGGTTGTCGGGCTGCTCGAGGGCGGAGAGCTGCCGGCGCCAGTTGCGGGCGCGGCGGGTGCCGATTCCGCCAAAGCTGACTTCAAGAAGCTCTCGCTGCTGCGGCCGGACGGCCTCCCGCCGGTCTTGGTGGTGGGGCTTGGCGCAGGCGATGAGCTCGACGCCGAGCGCCTCCGCGTCGCCGCCGCGCTGGCCGCGAAGGAGGCGGGTCGGCTGGAGACGACCTCGCTCGCCTGGGCACCGCCAGACGGCTTCGACGCAAGCACCGCCGCCGAGGCGCTGGTCACCGGGACGATCCTCGCCTCCTACCGCTTCGACCGCTTCAAGTCCGGCGAAGGCGACGACTCGCCGCGGCTGGAATCGCTGACGCTGCTGGGCCCCGATGAGGTCGCCGCGGCGGCCGAGGAGGCGCGCGTCGCGGCAGAAGCGCAGAACCGCGCCCGCGACCTGCAGAGCACCCCCGCCAACTTCGCCACCCCTACCCATCTCGCCGAGCGGGCCGAAGAGATCGCCGCCGGCTCCGACGCAATCAGCGTCGAGGTCTTCGGACGCGCCGAGCTGGAAGAGAAGGGGATGGGCGGCCTGCTCGCGGTCGGCCAGGGAGGTCCGCAGGAGCCGAAGCTGATCGTGCTCCGCTACGCCGGCGGCGGGTCCGGTTCCAAACTGGCCTTCGTCGGTAAGGGTGTCACCTTCGACACCGGCGGCATCTCGCTCAAGCCCGGTGCGGGCATGCAGGAGATGAAGATGGACATGTCCGGCGGCGGCGCCGTCCTCGAGGCCACCGCGGCGATCGCCGAGCTCGGCTTGCCGCTCGACCTGATCGCCGTCGTCCCCTCGACCGAGAACATGCCCTCCGGCACCGCGATCAAGCCCGGCGACGTGATCACCCACTACAACGGCAAGACCGTCGAGGTCAACAACACCGACGCCGAGGGCCGGCTGATCCTCGCCGACGCCCTCGCCTACGCGGTCGAGCAGGGGGCAGAGCGGATCGTCGACCTCGCCACTCTCACCGGCGCCGTCCTCATCGCACTCGGCTCGACCTACGCCGCCGTCATCTCCAACGACGACACGCTCGCCGGGGAGGTCGTCCGCGCCGGCGAGGAGACCGGTGAGCTGACCTGGCGGCTGCCGCTGCACCCGGAGTTCAAGGAGCTGATGAAGGGGACGGTCGCCGACCTCTCCAACCTCGGCAAGAAGCGCAAGGCGGGGACGATCACGGCCGCCTCCTTCCTCGAGGAGTTCGTCGGCGAGACGCCCTGGGCGCACGTCGACATCGCCGGCACCGCCTGGGATGTCGGTCGCGAGTACACCGGCAACGACGCCAGCGGCTACGGCGTGCGGCTGCTGGTCGAGCTCGCGCGTCATTTTTCCGCCTAGCTCCTAGCCTCTTCCCCGAGGACCATCAGGGTCGAGGTCCCGTGAGCGAGCAGCTTGCCGCTGTCGGCCGCGGTCAGCGTCGCCTCGGCCGTCGCCTGCCTGCGGCCGCGGTAGAGGACACTCGCCTCGCAGAGGACGCGGCCGGTGTCGCGGGTGATCGGTCGCACGAACTTCGCCTCGAGGCCAAGCGAGGTATAGGCGACGCCGGCCGGAAGGGTCGTGTGGACGGCGCAGCCGAGGGCGGAGTCGAGCAGCGTCGCCGCGTAGCCGCCGTGGACGACGCCGATCGGGTTGTAGTGCTCCTCGCCGGGTTCGCCCTCGAAGACGACCCTCCCCTCCTCCAGCTCGACCGGCCGCAACCGCATCGTCACCGCGATCGGCGGCGGCGGCATCTGGCCGGTGACGACCGCGGTCATGTATTCCATGCCGCTCATCGTCGCCCCGGCTGCCGCCGTCGGCACCGGGTCCTGCCAGACCAGGGTGCGGCTGCGGGAGCTCTCGGGACTGGAGGCGGCGAAGGCCTCGGCCACCTCGGCCGCAGTCCCTTCCGGAGCGGTGATGACTCCGTCGGCGCTCACCTGATCTCGATCCTCCGGTAGCCGGTCGCCCGCTGGGGCTCGCGCTGTGCCGCGGGGTAGTGGAGATCGGCGCTGATCTCCTCCTGCGTGATCGTGATTCGGGACTTGCGGTGCCGCTGTTGATGGCGGTGTCTTGGGATCAGCCTCATGGTCTGCCTCCGATCGGCTGTTTCGACTTGGTTGCATCAAGCAACCTTCTCTACTGCGACCCTAACCGACAAAGTTGCTTGATGCAACTGAGTGTGCGAAGATCACACCCGTGCTGCGTCGCGACTATCCCGGCCTCGACAACTCGGTCGCCAAGGCCCTCGAGGTGATCGGCGAGCGCTGGTCGCTGCTGATCGTCCGTACCGTGATGCACGGCAACCGTCGTTTCAGCGAGATGCAGGAGTCCCTCGGCATCGCCCGCAACGTCCTCTCGGCCCGCCTCCCGCGCCTGGTCGACGAAGAGATCCTCGAACGCCGCGCCTACTCCGAAAGCCCACCCCGCTACGAATACTTCCTCACCCAGAAGGGCCTAGACCTCTGGCCCGCCCTGATCGCTCTCCTCGCCTGGGGCGACCGCTACTCCCCCAACCCCGGCGGCCCCAAGCGCCTGATCGTCCACAAGGAGTGCGGCGGCAAGATCAGCGAGCGCGGCATCTGCGAACGCTGCGGCAAGGTGCTGACGGCACGGGATGCGAAGCAGGTCCCAGGACCGGGTGCGGAAGCATCGAGAGAGAATTCCGATCCGGTTCCCGCTAACGCCTCACAGCGGCCCTAGAACTGTTTCGATTCGTTCGGTAGGGGTCATTTCGAGGCGCGTCCTGAGCTGTTCCCGATCCACCTTCGGCTCCCAAGGCTTTGCCTCTATGACTAAGTCCTCCCCCATCAGGAAGAGCAGCTCTCTCAACATCTCTATCGAGGGAGAGACTCGTCCACACTCGATCTTCGAAATCGTCGATCGACTGAGACTGGCGCGAGTAGCCAAGCGACTCTGACTAAGCCCGTGTCGATTTCGCACCTGCCGCAGGAGCTTTCCTGTCGATGTCATAGCGCAAAGACGTTAGCTTTGGTGACGATAGGCGACGAGAGGAGCGGGAATGGCGACGGCGGCTGAGCTTCAGGTGCGGGACAAGATCTTTATCGGCGGTGAGTGGGTTGAGCCCAGCGGGGCTGAGCCGATCGAGGTGGTGAACTCGACTACCGAGGAGGTGATGGGGGCTATCCCGGGCTGCTCGGCCGAGGACGCTGACCGCGCCGTCGCCGCTGCCCGTGAGGCTTTTGAGAGCTGGTCGCAGACTTCGCATGAGGAGCGGGCGGGCTACATCGCCGCGATCGCCGAGGGCTTGGGCGCGCGGGCGGAGGAGATCGCGGCGACGATCTCCCAGGAGTTGGGGATGCCGCTGAAGCTGAGTCAGATCGTCCAGGTCGGGCTGCCGACCTCGCAGTTCGCGGCGACTCCGAAGCTGATGGAGGAAGTCGACTGGGAGGAGGAGATCGGCAACTCGCGGGTGCTGCGCGAGCCGGTCGGGGTGCTCGGCGCGATCACGCCTTGGAACTACCCCCTCAATCAGATCGCCGCCAAGGTCGCCCCCGCCCTCGCCGCCGGCTGCACGATCGTGCTGAAGCCGAGCGAGGTGACGCCGCTGAACGCCTTCCTGCTGACGGAGGTGATCGAGGCAGCGGGCCTGCCGGCCGGCGTCTTCAACCTCGTCACGGGGACGGGGCCCGTCGTCGGCGAGGCGATCGCCGGTCACCCCGGCGTCGACATGGTCTCCTTCACCGGCTCGACTCGGGCCGGTCGCCGGGTCAGCGAGCTCGCCGCGGCGACGGTGAAGCCCGTCGCGATGGAGCTCGGAGGCAAGTCGCCGAACGTGATCCTCGACGACGCCGACCTCGAGAAGGCGGTGCCGGACGGGGTCGCCAAGTGCTTCCTCAACTCCGGTCAGACCTGCAGCGCACTGACCCGGATGCTGGTTCCGCGCCAGCGGCTCGCCGAGGCCGAGGAGCTCGCCAGGGCGGCAGCCGAGGCCTTTACCCCCGGCGACCCCTTCGACTCCTCGACCCGGCTCGGCCCGCTCGTCTCCGAGGTCCAGCGCGAGCGCGTCCGCGGCTATATCCGCAAGGGCGTCGAGGAGGGCGCGCGGCTGATCACCGGTGGTGAGGAGCCGCCCGAGGGTCTCGACCGCGGCTACTTCGTCCGTCCCACCGTCTTCTCCGAGGTGACGCCGGAGATGACGATCGGCCAGGAGGAGATCTTCGGCCCGGTGCTGGCGATCCAGCCCTACGAGGGCGAGGACGACGCGATCCGCGTCGCCAACTCCACCGCCTACGGCCTCGCCGGCGGCGTCTGGTCCGCCGACACCGACCGCGCCATCCGCATCGCCAAGCGCATCCGCACGGGCCAGATCGAGATCAACGGCGGCGCCTTCAACCCCCTCGCCCCCTTCGGCGGCTACGGCCAGTCCGGCCACGGCCGCGAGAACGGCCGTTACGGCATCGAGGAGCTGCTCCAAGTGAAGGCACTCCAGCTGTAAGGACCGTCAATCCCGTGGTTGGTTTTTTTGTGAAAGGGCCACCCAAAAAAAAACACAAAAATAACGTGGGTTATAAAAAATAAA